>JAZLJF010000001.1:0-13037 GCA_045597305.1 Candidatus Nanosyncoccus sp.
ATTAAACCACCCAAGAAACCCAAAAATCCCAAAAAATTCCCAATTATTAAATCTTTACATGTAACATCAAAATGTACAAAATAATCTTTTAATTTCCAACCCGCATAACGATGAAACTTCCCTGCCAAAATCTTTTTTACAATAATTTTAGAAACTACGCCAATCTCTGTCGTCAACTTTGTTACGTTGCGATAATATTTAAAATCAGTCCAAAATTCTATTTGCGCACGCGGTCTCAAATTCAAAACCTCACGCACCACGGCGACGGCCGGCGTAATGTGTCCCCCCGATCCCCCTCCTACTACTAATATTTTCATCATGTACCTCTCTTCCAGTATAACACGAAAGTTGCGTGACGAGACCAAGTGAAAATGCGACAAAGACCATGCTCGTCCCACCATAGGATAGCAGCGGCAAGGTAATGCCAGTCACTGGAATTAGTCCAGTCATCGCTGCAATATTCACTACTACTTGCGTACCGACCCACGCAAATACACCTACTACGATCATACTTTTTTCTGATATGAGTTTCGTCGAAACATTGAGTGTTCTAAATAATAATAAAGCAAATGCAACCACCACGACCGCCAGCCCAAAAAATCCAAAAGTCTCACCCATCACTGCAAAGACTGAGTCATTAATAGATTCCGGCAAATAGCCAGTCGCCTGTACGCTATTCCCTATTCCTACTCCCCAAAGTCCACCTGTACCGATAGCCATTTTCGCATTATCGATATGATAATTTTCATCTGCCGATCCTTCACCTGAAAACGTCAAAACACGTTCCATGCGGTGAGGAGAAACAACGATCGAACCAATCCCACCGACCAATACCAGACTCAGCGCCGTGATAAAATAACTCATTTTTATTCCACTCATATATAATATCGCAAGAATAATCGCCATCATCGTCACGCCAGTGCCCAAATCTTTCTGAACAATCACCGAGAATGCCAATGAAATGATCGAGACTATTGCATATGGCTGCAAAAAATCACGCGATTCTAATTTTCCCTGCTCTTTATAACGTCCGACCAAATTTGCCAAGTATAGCACTAGCCCGAGCTTGAGAAATTCCGCCGGCTGAAGGCTCCCTAATGGTCCGAGATTCACCCATCGACAACCACCTAGCTGACAAGATGCTAAAGAACTTCCGATGAGGGCGAGAAATGCTAGAAGTAAGTTCGCTAGAATACCTGCGAGCATGATCCATTTCGCATATTCTCGCAATTTTTCGTAAGGATATTTGAATGCAAAAATAAATGCCGCAGTCGATAATAATACTGAAATAAGCTGATGGATGAAAAAATAATTCGAATCATAATCTGAACCGTACGCAGAATTCAAAAAGCTAGCACGCTGTGGGCCAATCGCAAAAATCACAATTAAGCCAATCGACATCAAAATAAAAGTAATAGCGAGGATTAGACGATCGCACTTATGCTTTCTCATATCTATTATTATAGCATAGTTGTCTTGGAACCGACGATATCTGGTTAGCTGATAATTCCGCCTGCAGCTGCAAGAAATACTCCGACTACAGCAAGAATGCCCGCTATCACCCAAAAACGCATCACTATTTTTGCTTCACCCCATCCTTTTGCTTCGAGATGATGATGAATCGGTGCTGAAATAAACAATTTATGCTTGAATACTTTTTTCCAAGTAATCTGGAGTAGTGATGAACCTGCTTCTATGACAAATAATCCGCCGATGACTGGAAGCAAGAATAACGAATTCGTCATCATCGCAACGACGCCAAGTCCAGCACCAAGCGCAAATGAACCCACATCACCCATCATGAATCTTGCCGGTGGCACATTGAACCAAACGTATGAAAGAAGCCAACCGACAACCGTCAGACAAAATCCAGCGAGTAGCCACTGGCCTTGAAATAGTGCGATCACCCCAAAAGCGCCATATGCAATCATACACAATCCCCCAGCTAGACCGTCCAGACCATCAGAGATATTCACTGCATTACTTGTCGCAACGACAGAAAAGGCGAACGCTATCGTCATCAACCACCATGGCAGAATCCATTCCCCAATAAAAGGAATGTGGATCGAGCTCCAGCCAAGTTTAACCGAGAAGAACCAACCAAGTGCGAGACCCACAACTGTAATCATCGCAAATTTCACTGGCGCACGAAGTCCAGCCGCACCGTGCCCATCACCAAAAACATTAATCATGTCATCAATCAGTCCTACGATACTGCCACCCAAAAATCCGAACAATGGTAGCCAAGTCTGTCCACGATCCCAGTTGCAAAAAAATGTCACCACTGCAACCGTAATTACACCGATAATTCCTGCCATTGTAGGAAATACACGCTCAAACTTGTGTGCGTGAAGTTTTGTCATGATAGGCAAAGCTTTTCCATCAACTGCAGTCTTTTTCTGCTTTTTCCAGAATTTATATTTGTAAGCGAAATGCGTGTAAAACGGCGTCAAAAACATCGCAAGCAAAAATGCGCCCAGAGTGAGCAATAAGATACAAAACATCTTCACGCCGAAAACCATATGTAGCATTAATTATTTCCTCCTGGTTTTATTTTTAGATAATCTATCATGAAATTACTCATTTCATCGAAAATCGGCAAAGCATCCTTTTCCCCCTCCATTTTCAGACCATCTCCCCATATTGTAACCATTATTACATATTCTGGCAAGTCTCCCGTCGCACCGCCAAAGCCAATGTAACTTCCTGTCGTCTCATCAAAAGAATACGCGCCATCAATGATTGCTTGCGCTGTGCCAGTTTTACCACCGATGTAATATCCCTCTCGATCTACCCCCATATTTCGACGGCCAAGACGCGTACCATATAACATTTCTCGCATTATAGAAGATGTGTTTGAGCTAATGGTCTGCCTAATAGCTTCTGGAGAATCATAGTATTCGAACTCGCCATCTTCTTTTACCTCACCCGCAATGACTGTAGGACGATAATACATTCCACCATTTACTATACTAGAAAATGCCGATGCAACTTGAATCATCGTGAGATCGATGCCTTGTCCGAAAGACATATTCGCATAACGTGAATTATAGGCATCTTCTGCATCTGGTTCTGTAATATTCCCTTTTGATTCGTATAGCTCAATACCTGTATAATCTCCGAATCCAAATTTGTCATGATAATATTCATATAATAAATTTTTTCCGCGCTGGTTAATCGTCGTCATGTCATCGCCGAGCATCATTAACGCCGTCATTGAACTCGTATTTAGCGAGTAATCAAGACCCTGTTGCATAGTGACTGTACCAATTAATCCTTTATATGCATTCTCAATTTTCCAATTATCGACCATCATATAGCCATTGTTTGTAAAAGTCGTTTGTGCTGTCATTTTGCCCTGGTCAACAGCCGATGCGAAAGAAAATGTCTTGCACATCGAACCAGGCTCATAAGCATGCTCGAGCGGATAATTCACAAAAACCGAAGCATCTTCGACTTCCGCGTATTTCGTCGCGTCATAAGTCGGAAGATTTGCAAGCGCCCATATTTCACCATTTTGAGGATTCATCACGAGCCCAGCTGCATACTTCGCTTTTGATCGATCTATACCATTTTGTAAGATTTTTTCCATTTTATATTGAATATTGCGATCAACTGACAAGACTACATTCTTTCCGTTTTCTGCAGGAATTCTCACATTATCGTCACCGATCGAAAGCGCAATATTGTTCACGTCGGTCACGGTTTTCAAAATGCCATCTTTGCCAGCCAATTCTTCATTCAAAGCACCCTCTACGCCATATTGTCCTTCGCCGTCAACATTGACAAAACCAAATAATGAAGATGCAAGCTGCCCCTCAGCATAAGCTCGGACATTATTTCGCTGAAGATATACTCCGTCGAGGCTTAGCTCGCGGACTTGGTCAGCTCTAGCCTTATCCAAATTCCTCGCCACAACATAATATCTCCTAGTCTTATCCGCAAAAATATCGCTCCATTTTGCGGTCATTTGTTCATTCGCTACGATACGGCTAATTCCATTCTGCGTCTTTTCAGTATCAGCTAGCATTGGATCAATAATGATAGTCCATGTCTGCCGATTCATTACCGTAATGACCGGCTCTTCACCATCCATCAAATATATTTCACCACGCTCTGCTTTAATAGTGCTCTGGACGATATGTTCTTCCTCGGCACGCGCAACCCAATCATCATGCTCGACAATTTGAATGAAAAACAGTCGCACCAAAATCAATGCAACTGCAGCCAAAAGAGTAATTCTCAGACTTTTTGCACGGCCTTTCATACTCTATATTATAGCATAATCTTATTTATTATTAGCGTAGCCAGATACTTCTGCGTCTGTCATATTTGCAGCAACAGTCGAGCTTTCAGCTGTGGCAATAGACGTCAGTCTAGCTCGTTCTACTGCTAAATCTTCTTTCCTTGATTCAAGATCGGAAATCTCTGTGTCGATATCGGAAATTTCATAATCATATTGCGTTGCTTTTACGCTTTGAGTCGCATAAATCAAGCCGACGATCAAAACCATCAGACCGAGAATCACTCTCATACTCATATCACCAAGCTCACGATGTCCATGGCGAACAACATTCTGATTTCTCGACCATGCACTAGCACCTCTCCTCGATACGTATTCGTTCCGCATATTTCCTTTCCGATTAATATTAAATGAGACCAAAATGAAATGCTAGACGAAATAATTATTCAAAAGACCGAGGTGGCCCACTACGACAGAGCTATAAGTGCCAATAGCTCCACCCCGGGAAGGTCATATTATTTCGTTTAACACCTACCAGGCCTCTATTGAACCTGGTGGAGGTTTCCCTCCATATATTATCCGTTCGCTAGCAAGTGATTAAATCATGGAAAAGATCTAATCAGCTTGCTAATCAATTACGGACATATCAAAAACAAACACTCTTATAGATTAACGAAAATTAACTTTAATCTTCTGTGCGCGAGATTTGTTCATTACAGTGATTTGACGTGGCATATTTGCCTCCTTTTATTTATTTTTGTTTATTGTTTTTATTTTAATAATCCACGAATCGCAAGCTAAGCTCGTATCACGATTTCATCGCTGCACGAAGCTTTGCACTACGGCTTCTTGGGTTATTAACTAACTCCAGTTTCTCCGCAGTAAGTGGTTTTTTATTGATCAAGTGGAGCTCGGACTCTTGCCCTCTTTCTGATGCGTCTTTGAAATAATCTTTCACTAGACGATCTTCTAGACTATGGAAAGTAACGATCGCTACTCTTCCGCCAGGATTCAGCAATTTTGGCAAAATCGGCAGAGTTTTTTCGATGATCGATAGTTCCTCATTGACTACAATACGAATCGCCTGGAATACTTTGGTTGCGGGATGAATCCGCGAATTCCTCGTTTCCATCGCAATGGCATTCGCTAGTTCCGTTGTGGTCGAAAAAGGTCGATTGAATCGAATAATACGAGCTACTTTCTGAGCAAATCCAGGAGACATTTCGCCATACTTCTCGAAAATCTCAACGAGAGAATTTTCACTCCACGAATTGACGATAGTCTGAGCAGATAATTCTTGCCTTGTATCCATTCTCATGTCGAGTGGGCCTTCATGCAAGAAAGAAAATCCCCTAGATCCTTGATCTAGCTGCGGAGAAGACACTCCAAAATCAGCAAGAATACAATCGTAAGTTCTTCCACACTTATATAACTGTAGCGCTGCACTATAAAAATCCTGATGCAAAATTTCGATCGAAGTATTTTTAAATTTTTCGGTCAAGAAATCTATTGCATATTGATCACGATCGACCAATGATGAATCTTTATAATTCTGCGTTACATCCAAAATACTGCTCGCGTGCCCTGCAAAACCTGCAGTGAGATCCAAATAGCTCTCCCCTTTTTGCGGAGACAACACTTGCATAACTTCCGATAGTAACACTGGTTTATGATAGTGTTCTTCCATTTGATATATTATACCATAGAACTTATGCAACAGTCCGTTGCATAGTCTCTTTATAATATATCGGACGACGTTTGAGACCGCCCAACTAGAAATTTTCGCGTGTTTGTTTTTGTATGATTTTTATTATTCACACACATTTCTTCACCACGAATATGATATTCGTAGTCGTTGAGAGACTTAATGTGTAGATTGGTTGTTCATTAGAGTTAATTGGGAGGTGTTATAAAGATGTACCCATGGTTTTGATTTCGCGTATCCTAAACGCGCGCCAAAACTCCTAGTTGGCCAATCTCAAACTTTATTAAAGTGCTTTTTTGTATGTTGTGGTTTTTGTTATTTATTCCACTTGTTCTTAGTTTAGAAAAATTTTACAAAAAAGTCAAGCACTTTTTTGACTTTTTTATAAAATCGTTGTGGAAAAGAGGCGGATATTTTTATATTGATTTTTTCACACAAAAACTCCCCTTAGTCCATCGAATAATCGATTTCCTTCGGGGAGTGTCTCGCTAGGCTAGTTGTATGCACCGCCTATATTGCCCAACCCATTTATAAGTGGTCAATTAGCGTAGAGATTTTCGGCTTGCAATGTAGTAACCAGCAACGGTAATAATGCTTCCCGCACCGATAACACCTGTTACGATTGAGCCAGCACCTGTTGTAGGCATGACTGGCTGTGGTTTTGGATCATCTGGTGTTGGTTCTGGATCTACTGGCTTATCACAACCTTCAGTTTTCTTTACCATGACAAATGCATTATCCTGAAGAGTTGTCTGGCCAATTCCTGCTTGACCCCAGTTGACAAGTTTGTTTGTACCACAAATCATACTCTTATCTACGACTTTTGCACGGAAGCGAATATATGCATCACCTTCATTATCATATCCACCGATGTTAATACCGGTAGTTGCAATTGCATCGCTAGTATCGACTGTTCCCTGTGGATTTGTCGTATTGTAAAGTTTTGTAGTACCTTTGATGAGTTCCATGTTATTTGGAAGAACATCTTTGATCATGACGTTATCGACATGCTTGCCAGTAGTATTCTGGAAGTAAATCTGATATTCGACTGTATCGCCAATGTTTGCATCAATTGTGTCTTTGAAAGTCTTGTCAGTATCACCAATCTTACGGACAGTCTTTTCGACTTTGTAAGAATTGTTTAGATATACTGCTTTGACCTTGATTGTAGTGTATGAATCGTATTTGAAACAACCTGGAATGTTACCATCAAGTGCATTGTAACCGATCTTTACACCACCTTGGTTAATAATTTCATCAGATAGTTTTAGACCGTTCTTACCGACACCGTTGTTTTCATAAAGGGCAGAACCTTCGATATAATCAAGATAGAAAGTTTCACCATTTTTACTCTTAAATACAACGTCATCCCAAACACGAGAAGGTGTTGCATTGGATGAGTCAATAGAGCCCTGGACAGATAATGAAGTGCCTGCAACAGTTGGAAGAGTGTAGTGCAATGTTACATCTTTTGCGACTGCTTTTTCACCATTTGGGTTATTATTGTGGGCGTAAAGACGGATAATATATGTCTGTCCATCTTCGACTGTAATTTCATTAGCATTCCAAGTTTGTTTGCCATCGTAAACGCCATTATCTACGCGTGCGCCTACGAAGTTTCGCTCATCGCCACCAATATTTGGGTTATTAGTGAAAGAGTTGAAAGTGATTTTATCACCCATAGCTGGGCTAATTTCACATTTTGTATAGTCGGCATTACAGTTGTTCAAACTGTACATCTGACGACCATTTGGATTATTTGAGTTGTCACCCCAAGCCATTACGGCAGGAGCAACATTGATTCCGGCAATCGTAGCAGCAGCTAAGACAGCGGAAGTAGATTTGATAAACTGTTTCATAGTTTAATTCTCCTTTCAAAAAATTTGGATTGATTTTATAAATGATTAATTGAAAAACAAACTTTTTTGCAAACCGAATTTTTAATTTTCGTCTTAACCATTGCTAAAATCGATTCATTTCAAACACGCTTTTCCGAAATTCAATTTTCATTGAATACCAAGGGGATTGGTAAGATCCCCTCGGTACAATGTACGAAGCCACTACTAGGCTTGTCTATATCTGTGTGCTATTTAATCATCTACTGCTGGAACGCCAGGCATCTTGCCATTACCATTTCCTGGTTTCTTCTCTGTTGAAGGAGGTTGAACCTTAATCGGATCCGTTGCTGGAGGAGTAGCATTATCATCTCCGCCAGGATCAGCTGATGGACCTTCCGGATGTTTGTCTGTATCACCCGGGTTCGGACTTGTTCCAGGCTGATATTCGCCATTGCCATTTCCCTGATCTTCCTTCTTCTCGCCTGGACCAGAATCATCATTCTTTCCTCCGCCTACAGGAGCATCGGTTCCTTCACTTGGATTCTTGTATTCCGGAGTCGGTGTAGGAGTAGGGGTTGGCGTAGGATCAGGATCCAGTAGTATTGTTTCCTGCGGCGCATTAGGCGTTGCCGGTACTTGTACTATGACTGGATTCTGCTTCCATGTGGTAATTACTTTCGGTGCTGGAGTTGGATTTGACTTCTTCTTCACTACTTTTTTCTGAACAGTATAATTCAGAATTTCCGGACGTTTATCGCGGATATTTGAGCCAAATCTAAAAGCTATTTTTCCATCCTTTGTATAAAATGGGAAAATCAGACTAGCTAAAGTCTCCGAATAATCTGCCGGCGTAGCCTTCCTCATCGAGTTAAAATCACAATTGATCAAATGATAATGATCGTTTGCCTTCGCAGTGTAAACTGCTACTTCAGCCTTACGAGGCCATAACAAATTGAAGAGTGCTACGACATATTTGTGGTATTCTTCAGTAGTGTAGTGTTCTTCAGTTTTGCCATCTTTGGAAACCATCTTCACGAACCAGATGTTCATTCCCTCGCCAGACTCTCTAGCCTTATCGCATTTTTCGATGAACTCATTTCCTGCTTGCCAATATTCATTCAAGTAGAATTTATCAGCAATCTTTTGCTCATTAAGCAAACGGATGTAAGCCTCAAGACCTGTCGGACATCCGAGAAGATATTGAAACAGCTCAATCTTGAGTGTCTCAATTTCCTGCTCGGAAAAATCTGCTTTTTGTCCAGCTTTCAGCTTTAAGATTTTTGCAACTTGATCTTTCGTAAGTATATACGGAAAAGCCAGCGCATCATCTATCGGCTTGCCTTCTTTATTGAGCCCAGATTCGATAGCCTTGTTCGGACGAACAAGATCCGTTTGTTGCCAAGACTCAATGTTTGCCGCTACTAAATAATTTCCATTCTCATCCTGAAATACTTTGAACATGTCTGAAAATTCCAAAAAGAAATCTTTGACTGTGTTCCCATCTATTTCGGGCTGCGCTTTCAGGAAATCCTTCAGGCTTTCAATCTCTTCCTCGGTAATGGAATTGATATAAGCCATCTTGTCTATTGAAGCATTTTCTAAGACGTATGATTCTGCATTAGTATTCACTAACTGTGCTTCCTCAACATCAGAAGTGTCACTTTCAATAGTGGCTTCTTCTACATATTCTTCGAAACTCTCAGGATTTGCTGGAGTATTGGGAACTTCTTCCTGTTCAGAATTAGTCGCCGTTGTAATTACTTCAGCTGAGTCGATATCTGCAGAAGTTGCTTCTGTAGTTCTTGTGCCAAAGCCGCCAGAAAGAGCAACCGCTCCTCCAATTAAGGCAGCACTGGATATGATAGCTAAAATGCAAATTTTTGTACTTTCTCTTATCATAACGACACCTCCTATCGGTCTTCTAAATCAGACAGCTTGACTTTCTTATAGCCAGGCTTTGTCTTTGTTGTTTCAAACTCACTACTTTGCTTAGCTATGTTATCAAGTTTTCTGACGACCTTGTCGCTTATTGTCTTCGTCTTATCCTTTGCTCTTTCCTGCTTCTTATGAAACCAGGCAATCGCAGAAGGAATTCCAAAGTTTGCTACTGTAGCAGCAATAAACGGAATAATACTCCAGAACAAATAAGAAATCTTATAAACTCCGTTGTGTCTATCCGCATAATTTGCTACAGAAAAAAGTAACACTATGAAATATAAAACCAATAAGGCTTCCCAGGAATATTTCCTGTGTGCACCTTCTCTATTGCGCGTACTAATAATTGCAATGATAGCTAACATAGTGATATATACCCATGGATTATTGAAAAACTTCCATGTGAGAAGGATTATCGCGCCATGCAAAATAACTCTGAATGGCAAAATAAAAATATTCGCTTTAGAACCAAATTGATCTAAGCTGAGATTCGCAAAGATAGTTGATATCGTTGTAAGAATAATTGTCAAAAATGCAAAAATTATTAACATATGGCATTTACCTCCTAATTTTGATTTCTATGATTATTTGAAAGTTTCATATATTAAAAACAGGAGGCTACCACCCCTCCTGTGAAAAAGGGATAGTATATAGCACACTAAAAACTCAGATACTTTCGTATCTGAAATGAATCGATTTTAATGGTCGTCTAGATACAGGTGGTGCTTTACAACTCTCCCATATAGACTGTATTCATTATAGCACACAATACCAAAAAAGTCAATAGCATTAACATATTTTGCTTACGTTTATAACAGGGGTAAAACTTGGAAATTCTACCAAAAAACCAATTATTCCCCTTATACTACGTCTATTGACAAATTCGTGAATATATTTTGGATAAAAAAATCCCCCACGACATTCCGTGGGGGAAACCATATTGTTGTTGGGGGTTGCCACCTCCTATTAGATTTTGGGTACGCAATTCTGCGCATAGTGTGCACTATCCTTTTCCGATAGCAACGCCCCAACCTAAAGGAGGTAATTAATTCTTTGGATGATTTTTTGATCCCGTCGCCTTCTTTCTTGGCTTTGAGTCATCTTTTACAACCTTGATGTGCAACTTATCAAAAGTCTCCTTTTGCATTTCCGCAGGAAGGCTCTCAATAATCTTACGCACTTCTACCTCTGTTAAGAGCTTATCCTGATCGACAATATGACCATCACAATCAGTCTTAAGCCAGACTTCCTGTAGCTTCTTGATACCGCGACCATATTCGATGGCGAGATGCGGATTTTCAGCTTCCATCTTATCAAAGAAGCCTTCCATCGACTCATAGAGATTATTGTTTTCAGGACATCTAAGCATGTATTTCACCCTAATATTTCTAGCAACAGTGAAGACTGCTTCCTGATATGTGCTAATCTGGTCAGGAAATTCCCTGATAAATTCAGGAATTCTCTTCGCGATAGATTCACGAGTCTCCGGATTATTATTAATTGCAAATTCGACAATCTCCAGTAATTTCGGATTGATTGATTTTCCGTTTGAAACAAGTAATTCAGCTACTGAAGCTGTTAACTTCTCATGATCGAATCTGATCATTAAGTCTGCGATGTTTATTCCCTTGGACATAACTTCATCCCCTTCCTCTGTCCTAATTTCTGCGGAATCCAATATAATATCGTTGACAACTTGGCGATTCTCTATTTCAGCTGCAATGACTGCTGTATCAATGAGATTCTCACCCATAGTTTCGTCCGATGATTCATCGAAATAATCGATTTCATCATCCTGATTAGCCTCGTCATTTTCTCCGGCTTTCACATCGTCTGCAGATGGCTTAGAATTGTCATTGGATAACTTTGAATCGTTATTACTAGACAGCTTCGATTCATTATCCTTAGATGACTTCGGCTCAGGCAATCTATCAATAATAGAATTGCGAGATGCATCGTCATCATCATTTGTCTCTTTTACCAGAGTGTAACCTTCAGGTATTACAATTTCTACATCATCATTTTCCTGCAAATCTTCATCTACGGTATGCATTCCCAATAAATCTTTAGCGAGCTGTGTCGCCCATCTTTTCATTGCCATAGCAAATCCTCCTTTAGTATTAAAGAACAACAATAGTTTCAAAGTTACATGAACAATATGGTATGATTTCATTGTATCATACTTATACTTATTTGTCAAGTATCAAAACATATATGAGTCCTATTACAATGTGTTATAATGAAGATATGGTAAGAGATAAGAACCTCATAGATTACAATATTCGACATCAAGATCGAAGTGATTTCTTTCATTCTTCTGGTTATGCGGTGGCACAAAATGGTAAAGGGATTGGCGCAGCAGGAGCTGGCAATACAGATTCTTTTGCAACTCGTCAAGCCATGGAGCAAAACCGTCAGCACATTCGAAATTATCGTGATTCACAGATCGGCAATGCACGTTGGTCGGGTTGCGAAGCAAAGCGATATGACAAATCTACCGATTTGAATAGAATACAAAATCGTAAGGAAAACGACCTCAACACTAGTGGTGTCGATTCCCTTTCTAATCGCAGAGTCGGAGGTGGGTACGGCAGAAGCAATACACTAGACAGACCTCAGCCCACTCTCAGCAATGCAAAGGCACCAATCGTTCCGTCAAGAAGAAGCGGAATTTAAGCTAGAAATATCAGATCGGAATTTTTCATAGATGTTTTTTCGCGCGTCGGCTCTCGCCGGTGTCGCTATGCGCGACACAAGTGTGGGTTTTAATTTTGTACATAGATTTTGATTTTGCATTTTTGATGTTTTTTGGAGATTAAGTTGGGTCAATAGAAAACCGACCCCAGGTGGTGCCTAGGGGTCGGAAAGTTGGGAGATTTTGTTTTGTGGTGTTTTGACTTTTTTTCGTTTTTATTTTACTTTATACTTTATTTTTGTTCGCCTCTTCCGTTCCTTGGGGAATGTCGAGGCTCACTTCGTTCAGGAAAACAGGATGCTAATTCCTAGTGACGCAACGAAGCGCGAAGCCGAGCGCCTTATTATTCGAACCCGCAGGGCGAATACCCGAAGACCACGTATCCAGGTAGTAAGCATTCGTACTACTAACTACGGTAGAAGACCAGTAGTAGCCATTGTTACCCTGGTGGTACAGACGACCTGTATTCCAGTCGTAGTTGCCAGAGTAAACGTAGGAAAATGGATAAGATCTGATTTTAGTAGCTTGAGCTGCTCCGCCATCATCATAGGTAATACCATAGCTATCAAAGAGATATTTCCAAGATTTAGATTGATTATAATATACTCCGTCTGTACCACT
>JAZLJF010000002.1:0-31357 GCA_045597305.1 Candidatus Nanosyncoccus sp.
ATTCTATACCCACTTCTGATTTCATATGCGAGATCTGTAAACTTCTCTGCATTTTTCCATAGCTTTTCGGGAATATTATATTTTGCGTTAATCGACTTAACGTAAAGGACTTTATCTAACAATCATAACACCTCCTTATTAAGATACACTCACCACTTGCTTATTATAGCATTTTAAGAGATAAAAGTCTAGACAGGTCAAAAAATATTTGTTATAATACTATTGACAATCTCGTAAGAGATTATTTTTTATAGAGAGGAGATAAATGGCAAAAATCACCAGAATTAAGGCCTCCGATCCAGGAAAAAGCCCGGATAAGGCCCCAAAAAAGGCTGCAAAGGCTATTGAGCCAAAAGCAGTGTCTACTGGCTCTGTATCGGAAAAATCCGAGAATAAAGCCAAAAATGCGGAAAAACCACTCAAAAAAAATGAAAATTCAGAGAAAAAATCTAAGAATCCAAGCAAAACAGAGAAAAAACCATTTATTCTGATTCGTCCTTTTATCTGTTTTGGTAGATATATCCGTGATTCTTGGCGTGAAATTCGACAAGTCCGTTGGCCATCAAGAAAAGCAACCTGGAAACTAGTACTCGCAATATTTATATACACAGGTATTTTTGTAGCTATTATCATGTTGCTAGATGCTTTATTCACATGGGTATTTGGTTTATTAATTAACTAATTTCATAAGGAGATAAAATGACAGTAAATAGGTATGATGATACTAGAGCATGGTACGCGATTTCGACCTACTCTGGTTACGAAGATAAGGTTGCCGATTCAATCAAGCAGCGTGTTGGCGGAATAGAGATGAAGGGAAAAATTTTCGATGCTCTAGTTCCGAAGGAAAAACAGATCGAAATTAAAAATGGTAAAAGAAAAGTAGTCGATCGAAAAATCTTCCAGGGTTATGTCTTGGTCGAAATGAAACTCTCGGATGAGACTTGGTATATTGTCCGTAACACACCTGGTGTTACAGGTTTTATTGGTACGGGCACACAACCAACACCCGTATCAGAAAAAGAAATCACCAAGATTAAGAAACGTATGGGCGTTGAGGATCCAAAATTCTCTGTTAATTACGCTATTGATGAGGTTGTTTCTATTACCGACGGACCATTTAAAGGCTTCGATGGCACTATTTCTGAGATCGACTCAGATAAGGGCAAACTAAAAGTCATGGTCTCAATGTTCGGACGTGAAACGCCTGTTGAACTTGATGCACTACAAGTTCAAAAGATCTGATATCTTTACTTTTTATCGAAAATATGATAAGATAAAGAAGTTACGCACTAATATATTAGTAATAATTTCCTTATAGGAATTCTATTAGGAAATCTAAAATCAAGAGGAAAATCATGGCAGAAGCAAAAAAATGCATCGGCAATCTTAAACTTCGTGTCCCTGGTGGCAAGGCTACAGCTGGACCTCCAGTTGGCTCTACACTTGGTCAATGGGGTTTAAACATGATGGATTTCATTAATCCATTTAACGATGCTACAAAAGATTATATGGGCAAGAACGTTATTGTTCATATCAAGGTTTATGATGATAGAACATTTGATTGGGTTTGTCTTGGACAGCCAGTTGATGATCTCATCCGTGAAGCAATTAAAATTCAAAAAGGCTCTGGAAAGCCTAATATTGATAAAGTCGGCAAAATTACTCGTGCTCAGCTCGAGGAAATTGCACAAAAGAAAATGGAACAGCTTAATGCTGTTGACCTCGAAGGTGCTGTAAAAGTTGTCGCTGGTACAGCCCGCTCAATGGGTGTCACAGTAGAGGGTTAATATTGTAATCGTGGGAGGCTTAGCCGTTCGCACCACAGAAAGGTAAATTATGGCAGAAGAAAATAAGAAGCCAGAAGTAAAAGAAGAAGTTAAAGAAGTAACCGACGCTCCTACCGGAGACCAGACAGAGGAAAAATTCACTAAATCTGGCAAGAAGTCGAAAAAGCACATCGAAGAAGTTAAGGCTGAAGAAGAGCGTCAAGCTCGCAAAGCTGAAAAAGCAAAATCTGATGCCGAAGCAAGCACAAAAGTTAGAGGTGTCGCTCCAAAAGTTCGTCCACTTATCGAGCGTCGCGGCAAGAAATACCAAGAAGCTGCAAAATTAATTGAAAAGAAAAAAGCATACACACTAAAAGATGCTATCGAATTAGCAGGGAAGACAAACCCATCAAAATTTGATGCCACTCTTGAAGCACATGTTCGTCTTGGTGTAGATCCACGTCAAGCTGACCAAAACATTCGCACTACAATCGTATTGCCAAATGGAAATGGTAAGACTGTGCGTGTTGCTGTATTTGCTCCACTTGACGAAGCAAAAAAAGCAGCTGCAGCCGGAGCTGACATTGCCGAGGATGACGAATTTTTGAAGCGTCTCGATAAAGGCGAAATTGAATTCGATGTTTTAATTTCGACACCACAATTTATGCCAAAGCTCGGAAAATATGCTCGTTCTCTTGGGCCAAAAGGTTTAATGCCAAATCCAAAAGCCGGTACAGTCACAACTGATGTTGAAAAAGCTGTTAAAGAAGCAAAAGCTGGTAAAGTTGAGTACCGTGTAGATAAGCAAGCTATCATCCATATTGGTCTTGGGAAACTTTCTTTTGGTACTGATAAGCTTCTTGAGAACGCAACTGCATTCTTTGATTCTTTGAAGTCTCAAAAACCTGCCTCTCTAAAGGGCCAGTTCATAAAATCAATCTATGTTACTACATCCCAAGGTCCATCTATCTCTGTAGAAAATATCTATAATTAATTTCACAGAAAATAGTAAAAATGTAAAAAGCCACCATTACGGTGGCTTTTTCGTTGAGATGGAAGTGGTTTTGTGATTCTTCAAATATTTTTTGATACCGTTTTAGGTGTTATAAGTAACGTAAGAATAAATATGATTCGACAGCGCAACGCCAGTTACCAGTTTTAAATTTAGCACGGTGTATTGTACTTCTTCCATGAATATTTCAGCAAAGTCTTCAACACAGTACCATTTATTATTAAAGCCAATATGAGTCAACTGAATAGTTTTATTTTTTCTTGGCTTCAAAGGCATAAATGATACAGCGCAAGACGCTGAAATACCGTTTTTCGTTTTAAAAAGGAAGAACATTTTGTTGTCTTGTTCCGAATCATATTTGGGCCCGAATGAATCCATAAAAAGACAAAGCTCTGTCTCTGTGAACTCCGAGTCAAATTTCAGATGACTTTGTTGAATTTTACACACCATACCTTCTATATTTGTTCTATCTTCGTCATAGATTCCCCTTAGAAGCTTTTCTATCTTTTCGAAGAAAAAAACATCCCCTATTTTCGTTTTCTTTGACATAAGCCACCTCCAATGATAAATTACTAGCCCCCATCTCTGTCTTTATTGTATCATGTTTTCATTTAAATGTCAATATAATGCTAGTGGTGGTAGCCACTTCCTTTCGAAATTTCTTGCGCTCTATATATCTGCTCTGCAAGAATCACTCGCATAAATTCATGGGGGAAGACCATTTTTGAAATGCTGAGGACTAAATCTGCATGACTCCGTACGCTTTCCGAGACGCCGTATGCTCCACCAATAATAAATACAATCGATTTTCCAGAAACGAATATATTTTCAAGTTTTTTTGACAAATCCGGCGAAGAAAAGATTTCACCTCTTTCGTCTAATAAAATCACATATTCAGAGGATTTAAATGGCCATTTTTCTTCAAGGGAAGCGATTTTGTTATCGTCCCAATATTCAAAATAGGCATCAAAAGGCTTTTTTAAACGTTTCTCATATTCTGATTGGCCATCAAAAATCCAATTTTTAGATCTTTTACCGCCTGCAATGACTCTTATCATGTAAATATCATATCACTTATTGCAAAAAATATCATTTTAGTGTATAATCTATATAGTTACCATAGACAGCGACGGGAGTTAATCCTTAATTATGTCGCCGAGGATCAAAATTTGCAGAATGCAAAATCTTACAAATTATTGGTAACGGATTTTAAAAATTCAGCCAAAATATAAAAGCGTTAACTAAAGGATTTTTATGGCAATCACAAAAGATAAGAAGAAAACTTTAGTTGCTGATTTGTCTGAGCTTCTTGAAAGCTCAAAAATGACTGTCTTCGCCCAATATCAAGGCTTGAGCGTTGCCGAGCTCCAAGAGCTTCGCAAGTCAGCCCGCGAAAACGGCGTAAAGATCAAAGTCGTAAAAAATCGCCTCGTGCGCGTAGCAATGGGAGAAATTGCTGTATATAAAGATACAGATACTACTAATCTCACTGGTCAGCTACTTTATGCTATCTCCGATAGTGATGAGGTTGCTCCAGCTAAGGTTCTAGCAAATTTTGCTAAGACTCATAATGCATTACAAATCGCAGGCGGATTTTCCGATCTTGGTGCAAATGTTTCTGCTGATGAGGTAAAAGCGCTCGCTTCTCTTCCATCAAAGAACGAACTTATTGCACAGGTCGTCGCACAACTTCTTTCACCAGTTACCGATTCCGTTTCCGCTCTTGCAGGTGGAATTCCAGGAATCATCTCTGGTTTGGAAGCACATGCTGCTTAAATCAGCAATTTATTATTAATTTACCAATAATCGAAAGGAGCTATTATGGCTACTGATATTAAGAAACTCGCTGAAGAGTTGACAAAATTGACCGTTCTTGAAGTCAATGAACTAAAAAATGTTTTGAAAGATGAATATGGCATCGAGCCAGCAGCTGCTGCTGTTGCTGTTGCTGGTCCTGCAGCTGCTGCTGATGGTGCAGCTGCTGCTGACGAAAAATCTGAGTTTGACGTCGTCTTGAAAGACGCTGGTGCTCAGAAAATCGCAGTTATCAAAGCTGTCAAAGAAGCTACTGGTCTTGGCCTTGGCGAAGCAAAAGCTATCGTCGATGGCGCACCTGCAACTGTAAAAGAAAAGGTTGCAAAAGACGAAGCAGAAGCATTGAAGAAATCCCTAGAAGAAGCTGGTGCTACTGTAGAACTTGCTTAATCTATTTCACTTGGCTGAATTTGCACAAAAACACCCCCTCATTTGAGGGGGATTTGTGTTTGAGAGAAATTTAAAATAAAATTAATTGAATGGCTTTGATATCATATTCATCGCATCAATAGTCGATGGGAATAAAATATAAATCAACTTAGGTAATTCTTTTTCTATGTATCGATTTTGAACTTCAGAATAATAAAAACACTTTTGCTTAAGCTCAATAGGAACCTGATTCTTCATCTCATATTCTGCAAAAAGTCTTTCAATCTCCATGAATAAACACGATATCCCGACCAACCGAAGAGCTCTTGTGTTGTCTAGTTTATGTTCACAATAAGCATTACAAATCTTTATTCCTGTCGGAATTAGATATTGTTCGAATAAATACTTATCCAAATCAAGAAAATCAAACGTCGATTCTGGGATCTTGTCCCATCCTTCAATAAAATCTCTAGAATTCACTATTGAAAGAATATGCCTTCCAAATTGACTATAATGTTTTTCGATCGAATAGATATCAATAAGCTTGTCCAAAATCTTCTCGTCGAGCTTTTCAATAACTTGTTGGTGTGTCATTAAATTAATTGAATGAAGCAAACCAAAGTAGTCTATAGTTCTTTCAATCACCTCATAATTAATCAAATCAATCCCTCCTTCGTTTTAAAGAACAATTTTTGCAAAGTATGCAACTTATTATAATTATAAAACACTTGCATACTTCTGTCAATGTAAATTTTACAACAATTTCAAAGCATTATCTGTAATAATGTGGAAAAGTATTCATAGAATTATATTGACAGAAAAAAATAATTGATATAATATAATATTAATACTATATTTAACAGACAGGATGCGAGGTATGTCTGAAATACCAGAAAAACAAATAAAAAGGTTGAGAAGTCTTATCCAAGATGCAGAGACTAATTTATCTGCAGCAAAAGAATTATTAATTTCTATTCTTGGAGATGGTGAGGCTATCACTGCGCCACGCGATGTTGTTGTGTCTACTCCTGATGGTAAAGTTATCGAAGGTGTTTTTGATGGTCAAATCATGATTGATCAAGAAGGTAAGAATTATCCTGTCCCAGCTAATTACGCAAGTAAGTCTAAGCTTGTTGAGGGTGATATTTTGAAACTTACTATTACACCTGATGGCAAATTTCTTTACAAGCAAATTGGACCAGTCGAGCGTAAGACTGTTATTGGGACACTATGTCGACATGATGATAAATATTTTGTCGAAGTTTCTGGACGTGAATATGAAATTTTATATGCATCCGTCACATATTTTCGCCTTAAAGAAGGACAGCAAGTTGCTGTAGTTATACCTGCGAATAATGAAAATGCTACTTGGGCAGCAGTAGAAGCGGCAATATAATTTATCTTTCCGCTCAATATACCATGTTATAATTAATATAATATGGGAAAAGCATTATACAGACGCTATCGTCCGACAAAATTAGAAGATGTCGTTGGACAAGATCAAATAGTAAAGTCTTTGAGTGAGTCATTAAAATCTCATAATTTTTCTCATGCCTATCTTTTTACGGGGCCACGAGGATGTGGAAAGACTTCTGTTGCTCGTATTTTTGCACATGAAGTAAATGGATTTGAATACAAAATTGAAGATAATTATCCAGATATCGTAGAAATCGATGCGGCAAGCAATACTGGCGTTGATAATATCCGGGACCTAATCGAAAAAACTATTATATCGCCAGCTCAAGGTAAGTATAAGGTATATATAATTGATGAAGTTCACATGTTAAGCAAGTCCGCATTTAATGCATTGTTGAAAACTTTGGAAGAACCACCAAAACACGTGATTTTTATTCTCGCCACTACAGACGCATACAAGGTTCCAATAACCGTCACTTCTAGGTCACAGGTCTTTAACTTTCAACTTGCAACACCCAACGTAATGCTAAAGCATCTTCAGACTATTTCAGTACAAGAAAAAATTTCAATTTCTGATGAGGCCCTAGAACTTATTGTGAAAAAAGGCGGAGGAAGCTTTCGAGATAGTATTTCCTTACTAGACCAGATCTCTTGTTTATCAGACAAAGGTAATATTACTGCTGAGATAGTACGCGATGCTTTTGGAATTCCAGATATAGAAGTCATAGACGCTCTCTTAAGTGCCTATAAGATCGGAAATTACTCTCAAGTTACAGAATTATTGCAAAATTACCTGAATTTTGGTGGAAAACCAGAGCAATTAACAAAAAGCTTAATAGACCAGATTATTATTAATCCTGAGCCTGAATTTTTACCTCTTCTATCGCGTTTGCCTGAAGTAAAAGATTCATTTCCGGAGGCGAAGCTTTTGCTTGCTTTTTTGTCGGACATAAGTTTTTCTCCTAGAAAAAAACTCGTATCTCAAGATCAAAATTCCATAAGTAATAATAAACCATTAGTAAAAAAATCCGTTGAATCGAAACAACCATCTATTCCGGAAGAAAATTTGACAAATGTGCCCACTTCGGATCTAGAGCAACAAATCCACACTAACCAAGGATCAGGCACAATCTCATCTTCTGAATTCGCCTGGGATAATTATTTAAGCTCTATTTCTAAAGAAAATGCGACATTGGCAAATACGTTAGGCAAGTGTACGTATAAATATGATAACTCACAGCTTACAATCATTACAGGGAAAAAGTTCCAAAAAACAATACTTGAGTCCGATAAGAACTTTGCGATTCTAAAAAAACAGATCCCTGAGGGGATAAAATTATTAATAATTGACACACATTCTATAAGCATCGATCAGAATAAAAATATTGGCAAAATATCTGATATAATGGGTGAGATAGAGGAGGTAAAATCAGATGGAGTCCCATTCTAATACAGACATTTTTGGCGGTAGAATACCACCACAGGATATCGAAGCGGAAAAATCGCTTTTAGGCTCTGTTCTTTTGTCGGATGAATCATTCCCAGATGTTTATGAAAAAATAAAAATTGGTGACTTCTACGATAAAAATCATAACTTAATCTATGAAGCAATGATTGATCTATATAATAGTTCTAGGCCAATAGATCTGCAAACAGTGCGTGCAGAATTGTCAAACAAAAAAACACTAAAAAATATTGGTGGTGCAAAATATCTTGCAGAATTGACTAATTTTGTCCCTACAGCTGCTCATGCCGTTGCATACGCCGGAATTGTTGCAGAGTGCGCTGCTAGACGCGATATTATAAAAACAGGCACAGAAATCATCGAAAATGCGTACAATAGCAAAAACAATGTCGACGATTTACTTGGAAATGCCGAAAAACAACTGATTGAAACTTCGAGAGGGAATGCAAAAGATGACGTACCATCACTAGAAGAATTATGCCTTGACGCATATAACCGCCTTGATGATCTTCGTCAAAATAAAGGAAAACTTCGTGGTCTAAAAACGGGCTTTCGCGACCTTGATAATATGACAGCTGGTCTCCAGAAAGGCGATTTAATAATTGTCGGTGCACGTCCTGCAATGGGTAAGACCACTTTTGCTCAAAACGTTGCATATAATGCTGCTAGTATAAATAAATGTGGAGTCTTATTTTTCTCGATGGAAATGGGAGCAAATGAGATTGTTGATCGTATGATCTCCGATGTATCAGGTGTCGACAACTGGAATATCAGAACAGGAAATATTTCCGATGCTGATTTTTCGACTATCGAAGAATCACTTGGCGAAATGGGGGAGATACCATTATATATAGATGATACATCTGGGCTTACAATTAACGAAATTCGTAGCCGTGCAAGGCGCGCAAAACATGATAAAAATATCGGATTAATTATTGTGGATTACTTGACACTTATAAAAGGATCTGATCGCTATCGTGGAAATCGTGTGCTAGAGGTTACGGAAATTTCTCAAGGTTTGAAACACATTGCGCGTGAGCTAGATGTACCAGTTGTAGCGCTTGCCCAGCTCAACCGCCAAGTTACTGACCGTGATGACCCCCGTCCAGTACTATCAGATCTTCGTGAATCTGGATCTATTGAGCAGGATGCCGATCTTGTAATGATGTTACATCGTGTTGACTACTATCACCAGGAAGAAGGCTATGAGCCGACCAATATCACCGAGCTATTAATTCAAAAACATCGTCATGGACGTGTAGGAAAAGTCGATCTCTATTTCCACCCAGAATTATTGCGCTTCATGTCACTAGACAAAAAACACTAATACTTGTTATAATTAATATGTGAAAAAACCTACGATTTCAAAGCTTTTTTTGTATAAGCACAGGTATGGTATTGGCTATTTTATTCTTTTTTTGCTTTTCGTAGCTCTATTATTATTCACGCCATTAATTAGTCCTGACGGTCTTTCCTCAGCAGAAATGAATTCAGTCGTGTCGTCTAATGATTTATCTTTAAAGTCGATATCTGAGGGAAATATTGTCGACTTGCCGTACCGTTCGCTTCAGAAGCTTTCAATTACTATTTTAGGATTGAACGTATATTCTATAAAATTGCCTAGTATTATAATTGGACTTCTACTAGGTATCCTATTAATCTTGCTATTAAACCGGTGGTTCAAAAATAATGTTGCAATAATTGCTTCTATTCTTGCTGTTCTTTCCGCACCTTTTTTATATCTTGCAGGGTCCGGCACGCCATTAATAATGCTTGTATTCTGGCCAGTTCTATTGCTTTGGTTGGGCTCAAAAATAAATGGGAAAAAGCTTACAAAAACTATTTATGCATTTCTTTTTGCGATCTGCTTGCTATTTTCTCTATTTACGCCATATTTAATCTATTTTGCCGTTTTCATCGTATTATATGCGCTTATGCACCCACATCTTCGCTTCATGATAAAGTCATTACCAAAATTACCTTTTATATTAATTACATTAATAGTCTTAGGAGTATTAACGGCGCTAGGATATGAAATAGTCCGTTATCCAGATGTTGCTCAAGGACTTTTACTTAGTAATGATTTTAACTGGAATAATTACCTTCCAAATATCGGAAACGCATTCATTCCATTTTTCTCTTGGAGTAGCAACGCTCAATCTGTTTTCCTATCACCAATGATTGGTTTAGCTTCTGCTACTCTAGCAATTACGGGACTTATTTCCACAACAAAAGGTTTTTTCGCTTCGCGGAATTCCATTGCAAGCATCTTCATTGTATTTTCAATAGCTATTTCAGGATTCAATCCAGATGCCATGGTTCTCATCGTAATTCCGTTTGTCATCCTCACCGCACATGGTATTCGTTATATTTTGGACAAATGGTATAACCTTTTCCCGGAGAATCCTTATGCCAGAATTTTTGGTCTTATCCCTATTTCAGCATTTTTATCAATAATGATAATATCCAGCCTTTCACACTTCGTATTTGGATATCGTTACAATCCAGTCGTCACGACAGAATTTAATGCCGATCTTTCTCTTATTCTAGAGAATATAGAACCACATACGACAATTCTTGTCCCAGAAGACAACCCAAACTTTGATTTCTACAAAATTTTAGAGCAAAGAAATCAATATATCATATCAAGCGATACGCCGTCAACGAATGATAAAACAGAAATGTCGAAAATTGCAACTCTAGGTAAATGGCCAGCAAAATTACCATATAATCTTTCTCGTATTATAACCTCGCAAAAAACGTCCGATTCTGATAGAATATATCTATACGAAGAATAATTGAAAAAGGGAGAATATTATGGGTCAGACAATGGACCAAATGAAGATGATAAACCAACTACGTAAAGCTCAAAAAGAGCTAAAGAATGAAATCGTCGAAGTTGAAGCAGGTGAGGGTGCAGTTGTTATCCAAATTAATGGCGAATTAAAAGTCAAAAGTGTAAAAATTGATCCCGAGAAAGTTGATCTTGACGATATCCAGGAACTAGAACGTTGGATCGAAAACTGTTTCCGCGATGGCCTTGCAAAAGCTCAAGAAATAGCTACAGATAAAATGAAGCCTCTTATGTCTGGACTTGGTAATCTAGGGCTATAAATGTTACCTAAATCATTTCAGGATCTGATCGAAGCTTTAGGAAATTTGCCCGGTGTTGGACCTCGTACAGCTGAACGATATGCTTACTATCTTTTTCGTTCAAATTCGTTAATCTGTAAACAATTAGCTGACTCATTGAATAATCTTCATGATGGCATGAAATACTGTCCGAAAACTTTCGCATTGATAGATAGTATGGAAGAATATTCGCCCTTTTATTCGAATCCAGACCGAGACAAGACTACAGTACTCGTCGTCGAAGAGCCTCTCGACATCTATGCCATTGAACAAACAAATGGATTCAATGGTAGTTATCATGTTCTCGGTGGAGCAATTTCGCCTATTGATGGCATCACACCTGAGCAGTTGCATATCAAGGAATTGGTATCACGTATTAAGGAGGATGACGTAAAAGAAATAATAATAGCGACTAATCCATCTGTAGAAGGTGAATCTACCGCTTTATTGCTGCAGAAAATGTTGTCGGAAAAATATCCCGAATTAAGAATCACTCGGCTTGCTCGTGGTCTTCCACTTGGTGTTGATTTGTCATACGCAGATCAGATCACACTATCTGCTGCCTTGGAAAATCGTACGTCTATCTAGTCCATATGCTATAATAATAAGCATGAATATTTTTGAAATTTTAATTATTATAATTCTTACGATAAATTCTATTCTATTGTTTTTTATTCTCTCGAAAAAGAACAAAACAGACACGTCAGAAATATCCAAACAAATACAAGATATTAGATCTCGTAGTGAAAAATTAGATGAACGAATGATCCATATTGAAAATAATATGGATAAGATTGGCCCACAGATTGCGAATGAATTTCGATCCAACCGAAAAGAGATATCAGAGAATTTTAAAGATGTACAAAACACTGTCGATTCGCGCGTAAAAAGCCTTCAGGAGGAAAATTCTAAGAAATTAGACCAGATGCGCGAAACAGTAGACGAGAAATTAAAGGCTTCTGTCGAGAAACGCTTCAATGAAAGCTTCAAAACGATATCTGGACAGCTCACACAGGTTTACCAAGGTCTTGGTGAGATGAAAAACCTCGCAACTGGAGTTGGCGACCTAAAAAAAGTGATGGAAGGCGTAAAGACGAGAGGTATTTATGGGGAAATACAGCTCAGTACTATTATTTCAGATATTCTTAATCAATCTCAATATGACGAAAACATCATTACGAAAAAAGGTAGCAACGACAGAGTCGAATTTGCAGTAAAAATGCCAGGTAAAGATGAGGAATCTACCGTTTATTTGCCAATAGACTCAAAATTTCCAATTGAAAATTATTCTCGCCTTATCGCAGCTTATGATAGTGGTAACAAGGAAGAAATATTGCAATTTAAAAAAGCCCTTGCTATTGATGTGAAAGAACAAGCGAAAAAAATCTCGACAAAATATCTAGATCCGCCTTATACTACCACTTTTGGGATAATGTTCGTCCCGACAGAGTCATTATATGCCGAAATCATCCGTATTCCGGGCCTCTCGGACGAAATTAGACGAAAATATGATATCTCTATCATGTCTCCTTCAACTTTGCCTGTTGCGCTAAACGGTCTTTTGATGGGCTTTAAGTCAGTCGCTATCGAAAAACGTTCATCAGAAGTATGGCAAACTCTCGGAGCTGTGAAATCACAATTTGGCAAATTTGGTGATCTTCTCGACGCTACACATAAGAAACTTGTTGAATCCGCCAACAAGATCGAATCAGCAGCTACCACCTCAAGACAAATTGAGAGAAAACTGAAAGATGTTGAAGAATTGCCTTCTTCTGACTCTGTCAAATTAATTGGCGACCTAGAAGTTTAGTATTACCTATTTATGTTATAATGTAACTATGTACGATTCATTTTCTGATTTTTTGAAGGGTAAGAAATATATTTCTATTATTCAGGCCGAAAATCCAGATGGCGACTCTCTTGGGTCCGCACTAGCCTTAGATTATATGCTAAAAGAATACGATGTTTCACTTTATTGCCCTGTAGATATCCCGAAATACTTACGATATTTCGAGGACTGGAGTCGTGTCACGAATGAATTTGATTTTAATGCTGATGGATACATTATTGTAGATACAGCGGCAGAGGTATTATTGAGTAAACTCCTGTCCGATCCCGCAATTAAAAATCGCCTAGAAAGAAGCCCTATCTTTGTAATAGATCATCATGAGACCGAAGATGACCTTTCTTTTGCGCATCAAGGTTTAATACAGACTCTTCCAGCATGCTGTGATTTAATCTATAAAATTGCCTTGGAACAAGGTTTTATTGCGAAAGAATTCCCAATTTCTCAAGAAGATTCCGAAAGGGAAAAGAAGATCGCGGAATACCTATACTATGGCATAATGTCTGATACTCTAGGAATGGTTTCTTCTAGTGTGTCCGCTGACACCTACTCTTTAGTAGCGGATCTATTGAGACGTGGAGTAAACGTTGCTGATTGTGATGAACGACGAAGAGAATTCATGAAAAAATCTCCTCGAATCCTAAACTACAAGGCGGATTTAATAAAACGTGTTCAATACTACCTGGATGGTAGACTAGCAACCGTACATATTACCTGGGACGACATTTCTGATTATTCTGATGAGTATAACCCAAATGTTCTAATTCTTGAAGAGCTCCGATTAGTCGAAGGTGTCGACATTGCCGTTGCAATAAAGACGTATCCAGATGGAAAAGTGACTGGGAAAATTCGCACCACTACAAACGCTGAATTCGCCGATAAGCTCGCAGAATATTTTGGTGGTGGCGGTCACCCCTATGCTGCTGGATTTAGGACTTACGATCTTTCATACGAGGATACTGTTCACGAGATAATTTCCGCAATATATTCTATCGAAAAAGGGTTAAGCTCGACAGGGAGTGAAGATAAATGAATACAATTAAGCTATATAATCAAAGAACAAAACAAGTTGAGCCGTTCGTTCCTATCGACCCAAATAATGTAAAGGTTTATACTTGTGGTCCGACCGTTTATAGCTATCCACACATTGGAAATTACACATCTTATATTTACTGGGATTTGCTTGTTCGGACTTTAATGCAAAATCGTTACAATGTAAATCGAGTACTCAACCTTACTGATGTCGGTCACCTAGCGTCAGACGCAGATGATGGCGAAGACAAGCTAGAAAAGGGGGCAAAGAGAGAAGGCAAGACTGTGTGGGAGATTGCTGAAAAATACATCAATGCATTTCTCAAAGATTTCAAGGAATTAAATTTAGTTGAACCTACGAAGATAGCTCGTGCGACAGATTACATCGAGCAGGATCAGAAGCTAGTAGATATACTAAGTGAAAAAGGATTCACCTATGAAACATCTGACGGCATTTATTTTGATACGAGTAAATTTCCAGATTACCCAAAATTTGCAAATCTCAAACTAGATCAAATAAAGGCCGGCGCTAGAGTGGAATATAATAGTGAAAAGAAAAATACATCAGATTTCGCCGTCTGGAAATTCGTCAAAAAGGATGAAGATCATGCAATGCAATGGCCTTATCTTGGACGTCCAGGTTATCCAGGCTGGCATCTGGAATGTTCAACCATTATACAGACAGAACTAGGAGCACCTATTGATATACATACTGGTGGAATTGACCACATTCCAGTACATCATACTAATGAAATAGCCCAGAGCGAAGCCGCATACGGAAATAAACTAGCAAATTACTGGGTTCATTGTGATTTTATTACTGTAAATGGAGAAAAAATCTCCAAATCTTTAGGTAATACTATTACATTGCAAGATTTATCAGAAAATGGCTTTTCGGCTCTTGATTTCAAGATGTGGGTACTTCAGGGGCATTATCGTGGTAATAGAAATTTCTCACTTGAAGACCTTCAAGCAGCAAAATCACGTCGATTGAACTGGCGAAATCGCATTGCGAAATTATACCAGAATTACCCAGATACAAACATTCAAATACAATTCAACAGGGAAAAAGCACTCGATTGTGTGAACGATAATTTAAATTCTTCTGAGTTACTTGCACTGATAGATAATTCATCAATGTCGCTCAAAGACTGGAAATTCATTGATGAACTATTAGGTTTAAATTTAATTCAATCAACCCCAGACATTTCTGATGAAATAAAGAAAAAAATTAAAGAACATCATGACGCAAGGCAAAACAAGAATTACAAAGTATCTGATTCGATCCGAGAAGAATTAGCAAAAGAAAATATTACTCTTCAGGATATAAGAGATGTTACGCTTTGGGGATACACAAAATAAGCGGAATGCTAATTATCGTTCTTAATCGACTTTATTTCTGGATAAGAATCAACTAATACTTTAATGATGCCTGCAATAGGAATAGACACAATCGCTCCAATTAATCCAAACATATATACACCCAAAGTAACAGCTACAAGAATAATGAGTGGCGGTAGGTTCATTGAGTTTCCCTGTATTCTTGGGGAAATTACATTATTTTCAATCTGCTCATATACTATATAAAATAACAAAAATACTAGACCAGCAAAAGGGCTTGAGAAGAAAAGCATCAAAGATGCCACGGCAGCAGTAATTATTGGCCCGAACAAAGGTATGAGATATAAGACCATTGCTACCATCGCCATAGGTATAGCAAGATTCGTTGTAATTCCGAAAATAATACTAATAATAAATACCGATAACCCAACTACTATACCGTCGAGGATGGCAACAGTAACTTGACCAATGACATAGCGGGATATTACATCGGCAAATCTAGATGATAATTTTCGAAAAACTTTAGACGCTTTTCCGTTTTTTCCATCAATTACATTAATAAAAGAATTAAATAGGTCCGGACCTTGTGTAATGAAAAGAATCGTCAACACTATTACCAAAACTGTTGCTGTCAAGAATGCCCCTATCGCACCAACACTAGAAATTATTGTCGTCGGAAAATTGCTTAAGAATGATTGTGACGAATCTTTCATTAAATTTATTATCTGTGATTTCGCATCATCAATACCAATAGTTTGACCGAATTCATTCAATCCATCCCAGTTCGAAATTGTTTCTTGAATCTGCTCTGGTGCTGTGGCTACAAAATGAGTAGTTTCGTTTAGTACGACTGGACCTGCTATTGCTATAATAAGCAATACAATTACAGCTAATCCACCAACAATAATACCAGCAGTAAGCCCAGGTTTCGATTTGTTTCTATGTATTTTGTGGTCAATTCGTCTGACCAACGGCATTAGCGCAACAGCAAGAAACAAAGCGATGCCGATAATTATCAAAGCAGGAAATGCAATCTGTAATAATGCAGCAGTTACAATAAAAACAGCAATAACAACCCAGAAGCGGACAAAGGTTTTTGTATCGACATTTACTTCAATAGACCTTGACATAATTTAATTATACTTTAACCGTAATAATTCTTCAAGAAATTATCTCTAAATTCTTCAAAATTACCATCGATAATTGATTGTCTAATTTTTTCTGTTAAGCGTACAATGAAACGGACATTATGAATAGATGCAAGACGATAAAATTCTAGCTTTTTTTCAGGATCGCCCGATTTCCATAAAGCACGTAATTCACCTCTTGTATACTTAGCTCTGCATGTACTACAATCGCACTTTTCGTCTAATGGGAGGTCACTTTCATGAAACTTTCGCAGGTTATATTCCCCTTGAGATGAATATATTTTGCCGTGCCTAGCTTCGCGCGTCGGAGCGACACAATCAAACGTATCGGCGCCCATTTCCGCTCCGACAAACAAATCATCTGGATGCGACAAACCGAGCAAGTGTCGTGGTTTATTGAATGGAAGTTCCTCATTACACCAACGAAGGATTTTTCCTAAATCTTCTTTCAAAAATGCACCACCAAGCCCGTAACCATCAAAGTTCATTTTTCCAAACTTCTTCGCTGTTTTCCGACGTAAATTCTCCCATCGCCCGCCTTGTAAAACGCCATAAAGAGCCTGATAATAACCGAGTTCATTACAATGTTTTTTATGCTCCTTTAGGCTTCTTTTAGCCCATTTTTCCGTGCGCCGCAGTGCTTTTTTATTGTATCTATAAGAATCCGCCAATGACGTAAGTTCGTCAAAAGCCATGTGAATATCAGCCCCAATTCGACACTGAATCTGCATTGACTCCTCTGGCCCAATAAAGTCTGGCTCACCTGTGAATGGATCAATGAAATCCACACCTTTATTCGATACTTTTGCAAGACGTTCTTTGTGTGCAGTATTTTTTATTCCGTCCTTGAGCTGTGCTCGTTCCATTGAAACTACTTTGCCTAATCCAGATCCGAGCGACATCACCTGAAAGCCTCCAGAATCCGTCAAAGTCGGACCTTGCCAGCCTGAATAAGATGAAAGGCCTCCGGCTTCGGCAATTTCGGGAGATTTTTTACGAAGATGGTATCCATTAGAAAGCATTGCTTGTGCTTTTATTTTTTTCAGCTCTTTCGGAGAGATATTTTTTACTTCTCCCATCGTCCCAACCACCATAAATGCAGGTGTTTTAATATCGCCGTGAGGCGTATGAATAATACCAGCACGTCCTAGACCATTCGGTAAGGTCTTTTCAACTTCAAAGCTAAATCCATTGGCACTGTGTAATGACGTCACCAAAATAATTACCTTAAATTAAATGCTTTTTGTAATTCTAATAATTTTGCATCTGCAACTTCATTTGCGTAGGCTTCTCCAACCTCTAATAGTTCATAAACTAAATCATCGGAAATTGCATTAAAATCGTCCTGGAAACTACCAAGAAAAGTTGAAACACTTTCAGCAACCTTATATTTCAAATCACCATAATGAGATTCGCCGGACCAAGTTGATATCACATCCTGAAGAGGAATATCATTCACTAGTGCTTCAATTTGCAAAAGATTCGATATGCCAGGCTGATTGATCATGTCATATTTGATATTGCCAAGTGAATCAGTCGTGGCTGACATAATTTTCTTTGCTGCTTTCGATGGCTCGTCTAATAGCATTATTTTACTATTTTCACCTGGGGTAGACTTGCTCATTTTCTTTTCTGGATTTGAAAGATCACGAATGCGTATACCAGAGCCCGTCGTAAATCCCATGAACTTGGCCTGGTTTTCTGGCTTTTCCGGTACAACAAAAATATCACCAAATTTATGATTGACACGAATAGCAAGATCTCTCGTAAGCTCAATATGCTGGAACTGATCTTCACCCACAGGAATATAATTTGCAGAGTATAAAAGAATGTCGGCCGCCATCAAAACGGGATAGTCTAGAATACCATTGTTAACTGATGTTTTTCCTGCACTTTTTTCCTTGAATTGGATCATTCGAGATAATTCACCTGTAGTAGCCACGCAGTTCAATAACCAAGTCATTTCACTATGCGCCGGGATGTAACTTTGTCGATAAATATGAACATTTTCATTAAGCTGAAGACCGGCTGCAAGATAATATTTGACTGAATTCACTAAATTCTTCTGAAAATCGCCATCGACATCAGAGATGATAGAATGAAGATCTGGGACAAAAATATTGATTTTCCAACCTTCAGCACTATATTTATTCGATAAACGAACCATTGGCAAAATCGCACCAAGAAAATTACCAATCGTTGGCTCACTATTAACGCGAATTCCAGTCAAAATTGTATTCATAATTAATATAATAATAGCTAAATATCTTCTAACAGTCAAGCACGCGAAGATACACAAAACAGTAATAGGAATGGTGGAGTGTGCGAGGCTCGAACTCGCCACCTCAGCTATGCCATAGCTGCGCTCTACCAGATGAGCTAACACCCCATAAATAAATAGAAGTACCGTAAAATACAGGATTTTAATACAAATTTTTAAAAATCGCTAAATCGATGTCTTAATTTTCTTAATTTTAGCATAAAAAACACAAATAATATGATATAATTATTTAAACTAACCGAAAGGATTATTCAATGACTGAAAAGAAAGTCAAAGAAACAAAAAAAGCTACAACGAAGAACACCACGAAAAAGACTACTAAGGTAGAACCAAAAAAAGAATGCAAAAAAACGAATAAGGTTGCATTATTTGTCATCATTGGTATAGTTGCTGCTGCCGTAGCTACATTTCTTATTTTAGGTGTATGTGGGGTGTTCAATTCTAAAATTCCACCAGCAGGAGATTACGAACTTGTAGATATTCAAAAAGACGGAGAAAGTCAGACTCTCGCAGTGGCATTTATCAAAAGCCTCGGTGTCATACCTCATATTAGCGTAAATAGTGATAAAACTGGCACAATTAACACATCAGGCCGAAACGAATCGAAAGATGTCACATTTACTAACGATAAAATTGAATCAAAAGATTCGAACGACTCTATAGACTACACTTATAAAGATGGAAAAATCACAATCGAATCTGATGGCTCCATTCTCGTTTTCGAAAAGAAATAACAAATGAAAAAGTTCTCTAAACCAGATTTGTCAAGAGTCATTAATGGCGATGTAATAATCCGAGATAGAGATCGAAAAGAAAATAGAACTCGGCTAGATTTATACCTGGCCGAGTTCTTTCCAGATTATAATCGATCTACTCTTCAAAATTTTATAAAGTCTGGTTATGTGTCGCTAGACGGTGAAATAATAACAAAGCCAAATTATAGCGTATTGATTAGTTCTGAAAAAGACGGGGAAATAACTAAAGTTACACACGATATCAAATGTGATATACCCAATCGACAAACACCTCCAGATATAAACGACCTTATTTTGTACCAGGACGATAATGTTCTAGTATTAAACAAACCAGCTGGATTATTGTCCATGGCAAAAGGCGAATACACTGAGGAAGCTACACTCGAAGATTATGGGTTACTTGTACATAGGCTAGATCGTGACACCTCTGGTGTAGTGATTTTGGCAAAAAACGAAGCTACACAGACGATATTGAGAAAACAATTTCAGGATCGAAAAGCACACAAGACTTATTACGCTATTACTTTGGGAGTGCCGAAATTAGATCACGCATTAATAGATCTCCCCATAGAGAGAAATTTAAAACACCCCACGACTTTCCAAGTCGAACCAAACGGAAAGCCATCTCAGACCGAATACGAAGTAGTGCAGACGAGCGAGCTAAACGGAGTATCTATATCTCTCGTTAAACTAAAACCTTTGACCGGACGGACACACCAGCTCAGAGTACATCTCAAGTACATTGGATGTTCAATCCTCGGAGATAGAGTTTACAACGATTTGCAAAAAAGCCCCAGAGTAGATCGACTTTTCCTTCATGCTCAAGAATTAGAGATATCAATACCTGGAGAAGATACGCTAATCAGAAAAACTTTTTCAACTCATTTGCCACAGGAATTCTATGATATAATTCCTGATATAAAATTATAAACTATGTTTTTTGACGACATTGAAAAAACCAATCAAATTATAAGAAAAGAAAATTTCTCGATTTTTTTGTTACCCAAATGTAAGAAGATTAATTATCCAGCAACGTATAATATTTTCCCAGACGAAAAGAATAAGATAGGGATTGAAGAAATTCGAAACCTACGCGATGAACTAGCTCTGAAACAAACAAATGACATTACGATTGTGATAAACCAGGCTGAAAAAATGAATATACAGGCGCAGAATGCTTTCCTGAAATTACTTGAAGAACCACCAGAGAACTGTCATATCGTATTCTTTGTCAATTCAATTTCGACGCTTTTGCAAACAATCATGTCGCGCGCTGCGCTTTATATTTTTCGAGAAAAAAACACCTTAAATTCAAATATCGATGCAAATGAAAATATTAAAATTTTCGCAAAAAAACTACTTGCGTCATCAGGGAAGAACTTAACTTTAATAGTAGATGAGATCCAGAAAGATAAAGAATACAAGAAAAAAGAAAATTCTCGAATATTTGTCCTGAATATTTGTTCGGTTGCTATCGAAATGGCTTATAAATCCTATTTCAAAACAAACAACGCTGTTTTTATTAAGAAATTAGCAAATTTAATCACGCTACAAGAAAACCTTAAGAAAAATGGTAACATAAAACTTCATCTAGTAGCAGATTTGTGCTAAAATATAATATATGTTTGGCGTTTTTGCTATACTTTTACTATCACTATACCTTGTTTTTGTTTTTCCGATTCGAAAGAAAAAGACCGAGGATGAAAATTCCACAAAATCTTCAGTCCAGGTAAAAAAACTCTGGACCATAGCCCAGTCTTCAATGCGAGAGCGTAAGCCAGTACGTGCCGAAAAAGCTCTTCTTGCTATTCTAAAATTGGACAAAAAGAACGCCGCTGCTTACAACCGTTTAGGTATCTTGTACGCAAAAGGGCAAAAATACAACGAAGCGATTGAATGTTTCGAAATTGCACAATCTCTAGACAACAATGCTTCTTCCTTGCATAACGTAGGCCTGATTTATCTTGAAACAGGCGAATACGAAAAAGCAACCATGGCTTTCCAGCAGGCTATCGAGATAGAAGGCGATGTCCCAGCTCGATTCATAGCATTATCGAAAGCCCAAGAAAAAATTGGTAATCGTAAGGCTGCATTAGAAGCGCTAGAATCCGCCTATTCACTAGATTCTTCGCTCTCCACTTTGAAACTAATTCTTGCCATTCATGAAGCTAATAATAACGAAGAGGAAATAGAAAATACAAAAACAAGAATAGAAGCACAACTCTTAAGAGACCAACAAAAAAAGAAAGCAGTTCAATTACAGCGACGGAGAATATCAAATAGTAGGTCAATAGCACAAACGAATAAAAATAAGACTACTTCAATAATTCCAAAGCAAACAACCATCAAAAGAAGAACTGTATCCTCCGAGATTAAAAAACCAACGAGAAATATACAAATCCGACGAAAAATACAATAATAGCCTTGCAGATAAACAAATAATCTGATACTATATAAAAGTATTAGTTATTTGATATATGCCGTGATAGCTCAGTTGGTAGAGCAGCCGCCTTGTAAGCGGCAGGTCGTCGGTTCAAGTCCGACTCGCGGCTCCATTTTAATATGCTGGAGTCGTCTAGTGGCTATGACAGCAGACTGTAAATCTGCCGGGGTTCCCCCATCGTTGGTTCGAGTCCAACCTCCAGCACCAAAAAACGAGCTTGACATGCTCGTTGTTTTTTGTGACATAAAAAATGGAGCCGCCAACCGGGCTTGAACCGGTGACCTCATCCTTACCATGGATGCGCTCTACCAACTGAGCTATAGCGGCAACTAGATGTATTATATCATAGATTTTCAAATATGAATAATGGTATAATACATCTAATCATGTTGGAGTTGAGAAATGTATCATTTTTCGTAAATCGTGAAGACCATGAAAAATATATCGTAAATGGAATTAATTTTACTGCTCAGCCGAATGAAATTATTGCGATCACAGGACCAAACGGTAGCGGCAAGTCAACGCTCGCAAAGTTAATTGCTGGAATCGAAAAACATTCAAAAGGTAAAATCATCTACAAGAACACTGACATTTCAAGCAAAAGTATAACCGAACGAGCAAAACTAGGCATCTCCATCGCCATGCAGCAACCTACAGTATTTGATGGAATTAAGGTCCGTGATCTTCTTCAAATCGCGCTTACAGGCGAAGAGGCGCTCGTAGAATCTTCCGACGACAGAATGAATACATTTTTAGAGAAAGTCGGCTTAGAGCCATCGAAATACCTTGACCGCAACATTGACTCATCCTTATCTGGCGGAGAATTGAAAAGAATTGAAATTGCAACCGTACTCGCAAAAAACACACAACTAATGATTCTTGACGAGCCAGAATCTGGAATGGATATTTGGAGCTTTGACCATCTGGTGTCGCTATTAAAAACCGTGCATAAAACAGAAAAAAATCTTTCTATAATCATCATTTCGCATCAGAAAAAAATATTAGAAATTGCAGATAAGGTCATTTTAATGAAGAACGGAAAGATCGAACTAATTGGTAAACCAAAAGACGTTTTATCTACGTTGTAAAACAGAGGGAAAAATGAACGATTTAGACCAAATTGAAGCAGATTTAATGAAAACGATAGTAAATATAGATGGCGTGCCTGAAGGTGCTTATAATTTTCGCGTCAATGGAAAATCGATAAGTCGTAAGAGTAGTGAAAAAATCAACATCCAACAACGCGAAGACAAAGATGGACTAAAAATAACCGTAGAAGAAGGAACAAGATCCGAAACCATTCACATCCCAGTCATTATCTCAAAATCTGGATTTGAAGAGACGGTCAATAATGATTTTTACATCAATGACAATTCGGAAATTACTATAATAGCAGGCTGTGGCATCTATAATTGTGGTACAGATAATTCCATACATTCTGGAATTCACAGGTTTTTCATCGGCAAAAATGTCAAATTGAAATACATCGAAAAACATTTTGGTTCAGGGCCGAGCAAAGGAAAAATCCTCTTACCGACTACGCAATTTTTCATCGAAGAAGACAGTAATGTGGAGTTAGAACTAGAACAGATTAAAGGTGTAGATTCTAGCGAAAGAAAGACAGAGATCTCACTAAACGATCGATCTACTATCACAGTCAATGAAAAAATTTTTACAGAGGGAAACCAAAAAGTTTCAAGTTATTATAATGTCGACCTGAAAGGTATTGATTCATGCGTAAATATAACATCTCGCTCGATCGCATCCGACTATTCGCAACAGATTCTCAAGTCCGAAATCATAGGTCGTAAAAAATGCCATGGACATTCAGAATGTAATGCCATACTAATTGACCAGGGCACAGTATCGGCCATTCCAGCGCTTACAGCAAGCGATCCAGAAGCGTCCTTAATACACGAGGCCGCAATTGGTAAAATTGCAAAAAATCAGCTCATTAAACTGATGACGCTTGGGCTAGCCCAAAAAGAAGCTGAATCGCAAATTATCAATGGCTTTATGAAGTAAAACGTGCTAAAATGGTACAAAACTAATAGCGAGGTATTATGAAAAAAGAAAATCTATCAGGTGTTATTACCGCCGGCATTGTCGCACTCTTTGTCGGTCTATTCGCGGGTTGCCTTATCTGGAATACAGAAAAAACTCTTTCTCCACTTCCAGCACCTGAGCTCAGTGATGGGCAACGTGGCGAGCTTGGCATTGACAAGAATATTAACGAATCCAATATCGACAAATACCTAGGTCGAGAAGACAGCGTCTATTATGACATGCGACTGCTTGAGGACCCAGCAAATTATGAAGCTATTGGTGGCGATCGTTATCTTTCAGGAATTATTAAAGGATTCGAGGTCCTGCCATATCCATACCTAGCTCCAGTCGTTGGTCTTCCGGAAGAAGTCGGGAAAGCATATTCTGGACAATCACTTTTCAGAATGACAGATGATGGAAACTATATCGCAAATTACCGCGAAGCAATGCAGATCTTGACTGATCTCTTCCCGAAAGATAAAAACATCTTCCTAATGTGCGGTGGCGGCGGCTATGCTGGCATGACGAAGAACCTATTGGTAAAGCTCGGATGGGATGAAAATAAAATCTACAACGTCGGTGGATACTGGTATTATGAAGGAAAAAATAAAGTCGAAATAAAAGAAACAGTCAATAATAACACTTACTATGCCTTCTGGAAATTACCTTATCACGATATTGACTTCTCTAGCTATACCAAGATTTAGGAAAAGCTATGGATGCGAATGTAAATTCATTGGCTAAAACTAAAAAACGCAACCTAATAACTATAATTCTTCTGTGTGTCGTATTCGCTGCATTTGCCGTTCTATACGGAATGTCCACGCAATTCAAGCCTGAAACTCAACAAGTTCGGCTCGAAACATCCAGCTATGGCGTTAGTGAGGTAAAGGATCTTACTCAGGCTGAATACGAGCAAATGATTGTTTCTGAACGGTCATTCGTTCTAATGGTTGATAATCCTGGTTGCGTCACGACTGCAAATATGCGTGAAATGATGTCAAATTTTTCTGATGACCTGAAATTCACCTACTATCGCATTTTTTGGCAGGACACGAAAAATACGAATATCCGAAATTATATAAAGTATTTTCCTTCAATCTTGATTATAGATAAAGGAAAGGTTATCAAGGCCCTTCAAGCTGATTCTGATGATGATGCAAAATATTATAATAATGCTGAAGACCTGAAAACGTGGTTAGAGACTTATATCAAGTTCCCAAACTAATATTATCCCCCTATAAATATTTACAAAATATCAAAAGCGTGCTAAAATATATAGCAATATGGCAAAAAAGAATAATACTAAGCGTAAATTAGTCGGGCTAGTTTCTGAAGAATCTGGCGTTCGTGCGTATTACACAAAGAAAAATACCATGAATACTCCTGACAAGCTTTCTCTTCGCAAATACGATCCTGTCCTTCGTAAACACGTTGTCTTCACAGAGACCAAGAAGAACCTCGGTCGAAACGAAGTCAAAGAAAAGAAGCGTTAATTAAAAAGTCCTATCTATCAGATAGGACTTTTTTGATGTGTTCGAAAAAGCTTTTATTCTGAATTCTTCTTGAAATTCTGAACTCTCCACTCAAAATCACGTACAACATTCATAAAATACATGAAGGCATCATAAGGCGAATCGAATGGTGAAAAATACGCATGAACATCACCATCGTTCCAATATTTTGTACACATATAATAAGGGTGGTCCGACGTAGTAAGTCGTCGCCAATCGTCGATCAAGTCCGCATCACCAGTCGCAAAAACATCATCCTTCATTTCATAGAGAATTTTCTCAGCCTCTTGTTGCATATCATTCCCAAGCCATGCAGACAAATCACGCTCTGTGTCTGCCCAGGTGACCGTGTTTGGCATTGAAATTTCTCCGACAGGATCTTCTATGTAGCATGCTTCCGATGCTGTGACAAATTTATTATCATATTCACTTAGCCAAGAGTTAATTAATTGTTCCATAAACTCAAAAATTCCCGAATCAGACCAGATATTTTCGCCAAAAGTTTCAAAATCCATAAACAAATTGACAAGATTACCACGGAGTACGTCCATATTAAGCCATTTTTGGAACTTTTCGACCGTTAGAGGCCATTCTTTCCAATTCCGATCGGAAAATCGAAATGCAATATCGTCGGATAGTCGATAATTCTTCAACAATAGCTTCGTGCGCATACTACCAGCAACATTATAAACATGATTTGGGCTGCGCCATTCAAGCACCTTATCCCAGCCTTCCGCCAAAACTCCACGATAGCCAATTTCCGCACACCATTTGCCAAGTTCGTCATTATACGCAAACTCAGTATTACGAAATACGAACGGTCTTACGCCGAAAATTTTGTAAATGGCATCTGAGTGCATTTTTACTTGAGTTTGGAATTCAGCCTTATCGTAGAAGAAAGCAAGTGAATGATAATACGTTTCACCAATAATTTCTACTTGTTTCGTTGACACAAGACGACGTATCTGTTCGATTAGTGAAGGATCCCATTCGAGCGCCTGCTCAAGCCAGATACCAGTGATAGAAAGAGAAACCTTAAATCCAGGGTTCCTTTTGACGTTTCTTTCTATCAAATCCAGCATCGGATGATAGGATTTCTCCGCAACTTTGCGAAAAATCCTCTCATTATTCTGCTTGTCATAATAATCGTTCTGGTACCAATAGTTATGATTATGTGATACATCAAAAATGCTATACCTACGATATCTCCAAGGCTGATGGATATGTAAATATAGACAAATTGCTCGCATCAACAAAACTCCTTATGCTTTTCCATTTCATTATATACCGACACGACCTTTTCGGCAACATTTGCCCATGATATTTTGTTGTATTCGTGTGAAATGCCGTCTCGTAAAGTCTTTCGTAGTGCCGGACTCTTTGAAATAGAAATTATTTCATCCGCTAATTTTTCGACATCCCAGAAATCATAAAGCATTGAGCTTTTTATTACTTCAGCAACACCGGATTGCTTTGTCAAAATTAGAACATCACCGTGATGCGCCGCTTCAAGTGCGGTCAGTCCAAAAGGCTCGGAAATGGAGCTCATCACAAATATATCCGTTATTTCATAGATGTCACGCAGTTGTTTACCACGGACAAACCCGGTAAAAATCACATTCTTTGAAATATTGTATTTTGCAGACATCTCCAAAAGCTCATCTTTTTGTTCTCCATCACCCGCAAATACGAATAAGAGTTTCGGATTCTTCGAAATAGCTCTCGCTGCGGCTTTCATTAAATTCCCTAATCCTTTTTGGATCGTGAAACGTCCGACAGTAGATACCACAGTATAGCCAAGCTTCTTCATAGCTTCTAAGTAACAATAATCTTGGTTATCATAAGTGTAGATGCTTTTTACAAAATCCTCATCGAGGGAATTATAAATAACATCAATCTTATTTGCTGGAATCGCATATTTCTTCACGATCAACTCCTTTGTAGCCTGTGACACTGCGATAATCTTGTCAGCAAGTATCAATCCTTCTCGCTCAATTTCATGAACAAGAGGATTTCCACCATTCATTCCACTTCGATCGTATTCAGTTGCATGGACATGGGCAACGAGTGGTATTCCGTAGTTCTTTTTCGCAAGAATACCAGCCTCGAACGTGAGCCAATCATGCGCATGAACAACATCTGGCTTAAACTCCATTAAATATTCATCCACAAATTTACAATAATCATGCTGTATTTCGCGAATACTAACCATTTTATTTTTTGAAGAATCCAGTATGGATTTTTGATCAATGTAATTTGAATCATAGGCACCGACGCCATATCGAAGTAAGGGATCCAGATCGATTGCGGGGAGGACATTCATAAATCGAATTTTTTCATGCTCTGCAGTATAGGGAATAACGAAATCAATATCACAGCCATTATTAGACAATGCCCTTGCAAGATTTAAACAAGCAACACCAAGACCTCCAGAATTATGAGGTGGTAGCTCCCAACCTAACATCAATATTTTCATTCATTTTATTATAGCACAAACGGAATAAAAATACAAAATAGACGACTCACATCCTGTTTTTATTTATAATTTTGTGATAAAATGTAAAAAGATGTTTAATAATTAATTTTAAAGGGGTGTAGCTCAGTTGGTAGAGCACCGGTCTCCAAAACCGGGTGTCGCGGGTTCAAGTCCTGCCGCCCCTGCCAGTTTAATTCATGAAAAAATTATTTAATTCATCTCGTGATTCCGATCGTGCCTGGGCTATAGTCTGGACACTTATTTATGTAAATTTTCTAGGTCTTGATACTTTTTTTCCGAATTCCTTACCTGTTGCATTGATCAAGCTATTAGGAATTGCCCTATGCGTAGTTTATTCTTTTACAAAGTATCGCAAAGACAAATACCTAACAATCGCTTTACTCGCTACTTTAGTTGCCGACATTATTCTTGCAATTAATAACGTATCTGTTTTTGGTGTTGGTGTTTTCTGTATAGCCCAACTTACCCATGCATTCCGTTTATCGAGTATGAAGCCGAGAATTTTTTATTTTTCTATATTAGCTTCAATTTGTGTGTTTATAATTTCAATGCTACTAGGACACAATCCACTTTTCGTAATGGTCGGGATTTATGCACTTGGATTATTTTTTAACGTATTTCAATCTGGTGTATGGTATTTTTTTAAACGAACCCCAGCATCAAAATATGCTTTTCTCGGCTTTGTCTTATTCTTAGCTTGTGATGTTTGCGTCGGAATCTCTTTTTCGTCCAGTATTGGTGCCATCCCACCTTTTTGGCAAGGAGTTGCAAACTACATTGCATGGGCATTTTACTATCCAGCTCAAATTCTTATCTCGAATTCTACCACAGTCTAGAAATGTATGATACAATGTAGGTATTATGGAAGGTAAAAAATCACAGCAACTCTCGCAGCCACGTGCGATTTTGGTATTTGGTGCACCTGCTAGTGGCAAAACTACTTTTTGCGAGAAATTTTCACAACAATTTAGAGCACCATACTATAATTTGAATGACATTGCAGAGGCTCAAGGCTTCTCAAGAGATAAGGTACTATACATTCTTGATCTTATCGCCCGTTCGGGTCAAAATCTTATCGTAGAAGGCATGCTAAATACCGAAGAAGAACGTGAAGAAATTCGCAAGCTTCTCATCGAGCAAAATTATAATCCTTCTCTTATCTGGATTCAGACCGACGTGAATACGATTAAAACCCGCCTCAAAAACCGTCTAAAATCTGTTTCAAAAGCTAGGGAAGAATACGACAAGAAAATTGCTGAGCTTGAGGCACCTGCCGAATCAGAAAAACCGATCGTTCTTTCTGGTAAACACACCTTTAGTACGCAGCTAAAGCATGTCCTATCTCAATTAGCAAACTAGTTTCAATTAATTTTACTACGAAAGATGATAATCCAAGATGAAGAATTTGGAGATGTTGTTGTTCGGAAAAACGCATTATCGAAAGGATTAAAATTCTCAATTTCTACATCTGGTCGACTCCAGATGTCCGTGCCAAAGTATACAACGCTTTTTCTTGCTAAAAGATTTTTGAATCAAAACAGGAAATTGATCAAGGAGAAACTCCCAGTCAAGGACCCCTCTCTTCAGAGAGTTCGTGATACAAAAAAGAAAATCCTTACCAAAAAAGCCAAAGAATACCTTCCTTACAGATTAGAATATTATGCCAAATTATATGGCTATTCTTATGAAAAAATCAGGTTGACCCACGCAAATACGAGATGGGGCAGCTGTTCTTCGAATCGCACTATCTCACTGAATATAGGTCTCATGCAGGTTCCAGAAGTGCTCAGAGACTATGTAATATTGCATGAACTAGCCCATCTTAATCATATGGACCATTCTGCAGAATTTTGGGACGAAGTAGGTTCACATGATCCAAAATACAAAGATCATAGAAGAAAACTGAAAGCATTCACTCCTGGCGTATAGGGATAGACTATTGACTTTTTCGGCGATGTGTGATATAATATAATTATAACTTACCGTTGGGAGAGATATGAGTAAGGATAATAAGGTTATATCATTTTTTACTAAAAATGAAGCTTTGAGCAACGTTTTTGTATTTTCGATTTGTTTAATCATTGGTATTATATTTGGTTCTACTATCGACATAATTAAAAATGCTTCTGCAGAATCATATATCGATAATACCCCTGCTTCTATTGCGTCTGAGACAATCAAGACTTATGAACAGAAGCCAGCAGTTGAAAAAGTTGAATCTGCCGCCATCCAACAAAGAAATGAATATACAGAGCCCAAAGTAATAACTGGAACTGGTATTTTATCTATTCCATCCATTAATCTTAATCGTTACGTCTCATTAGTTTCAAAAGGTATCGATCCACAAAACGTAATCGATAGTGGCGCTATTGCAGCATATAATGGCAACATCCTCCTTGCACATAACCCAGGCTCTTTCTCTGGATTATATACCCTATACAGCCAATTTTTAAATGGTTCAAATCTCAGTCTAAATTACAATGGCAGAGAATATACGGTGTACGACGCAGAGATTATTAGCCATGACGGTAAACAATACAATACGAAATACGGAAAAAGATCATTGAATCGTCTTTCTGAAACAAATTCCTTAGTCCTTGTCACTTGTTTTGGCAATAATCAACGTATCATGATTTACGCTCGCTAATTGCCAAAATCATTATGGTTTTTTCATAACGATTAAGCTATAATATAAATTATGGAGAATAAAGCGAGGAATTTTCTATTAAGTAGGAAAAGTGGAGTAAATTTTCTATTTTTCTCGTTCTACTTCATCGCGGCATTCGTAGTAGCAAATTTTTGCGTCCAAATTCTCAAGAACACGAACTCTGTCTACGCTGAAGAAGCAGCAACAGCTACTAGCACACTTAGCATACCTTCGATCAGCCTAACAGCCCCCGTAACAACAATACCGTTCACGGGACCAAAATTAGATGTTCCAGAGCAAATTGCCGGTTCATATTCAGTTCATGATAACAAAACATTAATAATTGGCCACTCTTCCACAATTTTCCAGGGACTAAAAGAGACAAAAATCGGAGAAAAAATTACACTAAATAATAAGATGTATCAAATCATGAAAATTGAGGAAAAAGCAAAGTCCGATATTTCCATGCAAGATGTTCTTCAAGAAGAGAATATCGACACAATAATACTAATGACCTGCTCAGGCGAGTCAATCCCTGGCACAGATGGTGATCATACTCATCGCTTAATAGTCACTGCAACTATATCTGAGTAGCTTTTCAATAACTTCATTCTGATGAGGGTTGACTGGTCATTTACTACTTTTGTTCGTAACTGAAGTGGTGGCTGGACATTTACTGATTTTGTTCGCAACTGAACTCACGTCCGAATTTCAGTAATAAATCCAGTCGGACTGCGCCGGTATTACAGTACCGTACTCGTCCGTGGATTTATCACCTTATTCGGGTTCGTTCACATCCGAACAAAATCACCAAATGCCCCAGCCATCC
>JAZLJF010000003.1:0-22194 GCA_045597305.1 Candidatus Nanosyncoccus sp.
CATTTGGTGATTTTGTTCGGATGTGAACGAACCCGAATAAGGTGATAAATCCACGGACGAGTACGGTACTGTAATACCGGCGCAGTCCGACTGGATTTATTACTGAAATTCGGACGTGAGTTCAGTTGCGAACAAAATTAGTAAATGTCCAGCCAGCCATTGAAACAATATTACTGAATGCCCAGCCATCCAATGAAACGAAATTAGTAAATGCCCCCGACTATCTATTTAAATAAAAACGATGATTCTTCGACTTTGAGGTGGATTCATGATATAATATATGCAATGACACTGCGAGAAAGAGCCGAGGAGATTTTTGAGTGGGGAATGAAATATCGGGAGAGTAATTTTCCTGACGGTAATAATTCTGCATGGGACAATCATTCGCGTGGTGCGGCAGAAGTCGCAGAAAAAATTGCTGAGAAATGCGGTATGGATGCAGATCGCGCCTATACCAGTGGCTTATTACATGATATTGGTCGTAGTAAAGGTCCACATACTGGTTTGAATCATATTATTGATGGTTATGAAATATTGAAGTCACAAGATATGCCGGAGGAAATTGCCCGTATTTGCATGACGCATTCGTTTAATCCGAAAAGAACGATTGATATATTTGAGTTGGCTGACAAGGAGAAGGAGCTAAAAATCAAAGAGTATGTTAAAAGCATTGATTTCGATGACTATGATAGATTGATACAACTAGCAGATTATATGTCTGGAGCACATGGTGTTTCTACGATTGAGAGAAGGTTCTGTAGCGTTTTACGTAGGCATGGGTTCTACGGGATAGAACCGAGGGAGGTATTGAATGGTATTTATGAACTTAAGGAATATTTTGATATGAAGAGCGGTGGAGATGTTTATGAGTTATTCCATGAAAAAATAGCTACAACTCCGTTTCAGGGGCTTCCCGGGGGTGGAAATGTAATATCAGCAAGTTCAATAAAGAAAGGAGAGAACAAATGAGATTTCAACCAAGAAAACGCGCAAAAGAGTACGAGGTTGCTTTAATTGAATGGTGGAAGAAGAACCAAATCTTTGAAAAGTCTATCAATTCTCGCAGAAATGGTGATAGTTATGTATTCTACGACGGCCCTCCTTTCATTACTGGTCTACCTCATCATGGAACTTTGCTTTCTTCTCTCGTGAAAGATGTTGTCCCAAGATTTTGGACGATGCGCGGGTATTGCTGTGAACGTAGATGGGGTTGGGATTGTCATGGATTGCCTGCAGAGAATTTTGTCGAGAAGCAGCTCGGCATTACAGATCGTCGTCAGATTGGCGCGCCGAGTGGGACGCCAGGTGCGATTTCACTAGAGAATTACATCAAGAAAGCTCATGAGAGTATGGTTGCCAACTCAGAAGAATGGGAAGGCACAATTGACAGAATTGGTCGTTGGGTAGATTTTCGTGGCGCTTATCGCACAATGGATAAAAATTTCATGGAGTCCGTCTGGTGGGCTTTCAAGACGCTTTATGAAGCTGGCAAAATCTACGAAGGTCGCAAGGTTCTGATGTATGATACGAAGTTCGCTACACCGGTTTCAAAAGCCGAAGTGACAATGGATAACGATGCTTATCAGGTTGTAACAGATCCTTCTGCCTATGTGAAGTTCAAAGCTATAGATAAGGTTGGTGGCGAAGAAAATGTATTTCTACTCGCTTGGACTACTACGCCGTGGACACTTCCAGCGAATCTCGCACTCGCAGTAAGTGAGAAAATGAAATATGGTATTTATGAAGTAAATGGCGAGAAATTTGTGCTTGCTGTCGATCTTGCAGAAAAGGCATTATCTGATCAGGAGCCAAAAGCGATTAAAACTATTTCAGGTAAGGATCTAAAAGGCATACATTATGAACCATTAATCGAAAACATTTCAGAAAAGGATCGAAAGGTTGGCACATATATCGTTCATACTGCAGATTTCGTATCGAATGAGGACGGCACAGGCATAGTTCATATCGCCCCTGCATACGGCGAAGATGATTATGCACTTGGACAAGCAGAAGATGTCGATTTTGTTGACTGTCTCGATGATAATGGTTATTATTTGCCAGAAATGGCGGAGAAATTACATGATCTCGGTCTAAGAGATACTGACGAACATGGAATCGAGATTTGGGCAGGAAATAAATTCATCGCGAAAGTACTAGAAGAAAAGGGTGTCATTTTCAAGATTGAATACATTAAGCACGAGTATCCTTTCAATCCACGTTCGAAACAACGTATTATATATCGAGCATTTCCATCATGGTTCTTTGACATTGATGGAAGTAAGCCAATGATGCTCGCAGAAAATGAAAACATTAATTGGTTCCCAAACCATTTGAAACATGGTCGTTTTGCAAAAAACATTGAACAAGCACCAGATTGGAATTTGAGTCGTGATCGTTTCTGGGCTACTGCTATGCCGGTCTGGAAAGGTGATAAAGGCACAGTGAAGGTGGTAGGTTCATACGATGAATTGTTTGAGCTTTCAGGTAAAAGACTTGAGGACTGTCATCGTCCATGGGTAGATGAGATCGAATTTGATATCGAAGATGAGCATTTTACACGCGTCGATAAAGTTTTGGACTGTTGGTTCGAATCTGGCTCGATGCCGTTCGCGCAAATGCATTATCCTTTTGAGAATAAGCAAAAATTCGAATCCGGCTATCCTGCAGACTTCATTGTAGAATATGTTGGGCAAGTACGAGCGTGGTTCTATTATGTCCATACTGTCAATACCGCACTCGCAAACATCGGTGCATTTGGTGAAAAAATCAAGAATAGTGACACGAAGAATGCCTACAAGAATGTCATTACCACCGGCACACTTGCCGGTAATGACGGTCGCAAAATGAGTAAATCATTAGGGAATTATACCGATCCAAATCAACTGATTGATCAATATTCGGCAGATTCATATAGATTGCTTTTAGTCTCGTCGCCAGTTCTTGCCGGTGAGGATTTTGCTTTGCTTGACAAAGACGTTAGTGACACAGCGAGAAAGCTTTCTATGATTTGGAACGTTTACGATTTCTTCGCGACTTATGCGAACGTTGATGGTTGGGAGCCGAAGAAGGGAAGCGACTCAATTGATTTGGCCCAGTTAGAAAACGTATTAGATATTTGGATAGTGTCGCGAGTACATATGCTTCGCGATGAGATCATGAAGGGCATGGAAGAATATAATTTGCCGAACGCTACTGCGGGCATTCTTCCATTTGTGGATGACTTATCGAACTGGTTCGTCCGACGTAGTCGCCGACGTTTTTGGAAGTCGGAAGACTCCGCAGATAAGAACGAAGCTTATGGTACATTGTACTATGTAATGCTTTACCTGAGTAAAATTATTGCACCATTTACACCATTTATGTCGGAAGAGCTATATCACAATTTAACTGGACTTTGTGGCGATTCTGATTCGATTCATTTATTGGATTGGCCAGAATCTGGTGAAGTAGATGTAGAAATTGTCGAGAAGATGAGTCGCACTCGAGATATAATCTCAGAAGGATTAGCTCTTCGAATGCAGAAGTCGGATACAGAGGAGCAAATCAAAGTTCGACAGCCACTTGCTTCATTTATCTATGCAGGTGAGAAACTACCAGAAGAGTACGAGCAGATGATCGCCGACGAAGTCAATGTTAAAAAAGTTGAACAAGGCGATGAAATGAAGCTCGACAAAAATATAACTGAAGTACTCAGGAAAGAAGGCTTCGCACGTGAGCTTATTCGCGTGGTTCAGTCTGCTCGCAAAAAGGCAGGCTTGAATGTAGATGATCGGATTCGTCTATATGTCGGCTGCGAACTAGACGATGAATTCCGAGATGTCGTCGCGCAGGAAACATTAGCAGTAGAAATTAGTACAAATAACGACCCAAAGAACTATAATTATGACGAAATTGTGAAAGTGGAAGGGGGACAAATCACGATAAGTCTCGAGAAAATTTAATAATTTTTCAAGATTTTTACAGGGGCGAATTTGACAAAGTATACAAAATAAAGCATAAAAGGTGTTGACAATTTGGCAAAAGTGTGCTAGTATAAAAGACAGTTAGACAATAAAATAAACAATCTAACAAATACAAAAATAAAAAGAAAAGGAGAAAAGCTACATGAACTTCGAATACATCGGAGGATCTGAAGCAAAAGAAGCTAGATATAACTCGGAAAGAGTGAAAATTAGTGAAAAAGCAAAGAAAGGATTAGGACACGGAGCAATTCTGTCAGCAGACCTTATATTCTAAAAACCATAAGATACAATAAGACGATAAATCTAAATTGAATAAAAAAATTGTTCAATCACTAAAATCTAGATTTTACCCCTGAAAATTCGACGATAATGTACTACGAGAAAAACCGAACATGAATGTTCGGTTTTTTATTTGTGGAATGATTCTAAAAGTGTAAGTCTGAAAAAACGATGTCTGCATTATGTTCGGAAAACACTTGACAATTTAGAGTATGAGTATTACCATAAGGGGTATAAAAGGTCATTTTATTAAATAAAAACGAAAGAAACATATGGATAGCACCCAATTCATAGAGGCTCTCGATCACTATGTCGATTTATTGATCGAAAAGAAGGGCCTAGCAAATCTTCCTGACGATAAAAAAGGAGAATTGCGTAATCAAATTCAAGAAACTCTTATATCTGAGTTTAATAAGGAGGTCTTGAGGCAACTTCCTGAAGACAAACTGACAGAGTTCGAAAGAATCGTGGAGGACAATAGCAAAACTGCTGATGATGCGGGTGAGATTATTAAGTCGGCTGGATTGGATACTGATGCGATTTTAGTAGAGATCGTAAATGACTTTGAGAAAGAGTTCTTAGATGATTCAGAAAAGAGGGAGGCATAATATGAGTCCTGAAAATAATAGCAATAGCACGAAAAATTTTGAGAGTGGCGAAAGAAGCGTTAATCCAGAAACAATAAAAACACTCGGAGACCGCGTATTAGATCTTGAGAATTATCGTTCAGAAGATGAACAAAAAGAGATCGAAGCAAAACAACAGAATGAGAAAGAGCAAAATGCGAATCAATCGAAGATTGCAGAGCTAAAAGCTCAAATGGATCAGCTAATCGCAGAACAAAGCCAGCTCGCTGAACAGCAACGTCAACACGAACTCGAAATACAGAACATTATTAAGCAACGTGCTGAGAAAGCCGAAGCAATGCGCGGTGGTATCACTGGAATGGCAGAATGGTATGATAAGCATCCTAATGAAATTGACGAAATTATTCGTCCAGAAATGGGACACGACGGCGATTACTATCGTAAATGGCAGGAAGAAACTGGACAATCATTCGCTGGAGTAATTGCTGAGTCGGTTCGTATTGGGGAGCTTTTACAAAGAGAAGATCTACAGAATATTACGAAAGAAGAACTAGATCAGGAGGCAAAGGCACTCGAACAGAAGCAGCGTGATTTTGCGGACTATCAGGCGTTGGTTGCTCGCCGTAATGGTGATATGTCGAAAAAACTCAGTGACAATTACTTCGGCACAAAAGATATCCAAAAGAATATTCTAAAGCAAGTCGATAACATGATAGAACAGCCATCCGAAGAAGCTGATAAAATTTCTGAAGAAAAGCTCGATGCGATTCTAAAAAGAGAAAAAGAACGCTGCGATCAATTCAAGGAAAAACGCTCAGAGCGTTCCATTATAAAATTAATGGAAGAAAAAGGACCTCTTGGCGACATTGATCGTGCAGTTGCTGAACAAAAAATCAGAACACGTGAGTCAAAAATCGCACATCTCGATGAGGCATGTCGTAATAAATATTCAATAAAAAGAGCAGCTGTCGGATTTGGTGTTGGTGTCATGGCATTACTAAGCCTAAGTTCGCTTGTAGCCACCCTAAATGGATGTTCAAAAAATATCGAAAGTGGCTATCCAATGAATGCTACACCAGTCGAATCGGATGCTAACTCAGAGGAAGATAATAATGAAGGTGAATCTTCTAGTATGATCCAGGAACAAGGATGGATGTCCAGAGCAGGTGAAGCTGGCGAGCAACGAAGAGCTCCGGAATACATTGCAAATTATTACACAATGGACAAGGATGGCAATCGACATGATTTGTCGGATGATTTCTATAGAAAAGCAAACTTCGAAGCGGAAAATTCATTTGATGCCGAGGTGAAAGAAAAAGGCGAGAAATTGACCGCGGATAAGAAGGAGACGAAAGCAAGTTTTGGCACTACATTAGCCCCTAATGGACTAGATGGCGATATTGACGCGGCAGAATTAGAGTTCAGTAAAAACTTGATGGATAGAATTGCTACTCAGGAAGAGTTAGCAGTATCAATCTTGGCTGGTATGGGCGGAAGCGATGCTTTGAAAGATGTTGAGTTTACTACTGGAAATAGTATAGATCAACCTGCAAAACTAGAAGTTGCAAATGGAAATATTAGCCCTGCAGCAGTGAACCGCGATTCAAGAATTCTCGCAGCACTTCCAAAAGAGCAACAGCAAAAAATCGTAAATGCCATTTCGGAAGGATTGCAAAATCTACTCGATGGTAAGGAATTTGCACTCACAAATTGGAGAGGAACATATTCGTCACAAACAATGAAGCCAATGGCAGAAGGCGAAAAAGCTCATGATATCGTTATTCAGGACGGAGTAAAACGCAACGCGGATTTCTCTGTTTATCAAGTAGAAGACGAAGCAATGAAATTATCCGTCTTACAGACGATGGGAAAGATTAGTTCTGATGTCACCCTTGAACAAGCTCAACAGAAGGGATTACTCAAAGATTGGCAAGTCGGTCTAAAGGCTGATTGTGGTGGTCAATGGGTCGTGAAACATACTGTGAAGAAGATTGTAAAGAAAAAACCTCAGCCAGTAGTGACAACTCCACAAACGCCACAACCAGTACCTGTTATCACTTGGAATGAACCAGTGCCAGAGCCAGTGATACAAGAACCTCCTATTACTAATCCAGACCCAGACCCAACTCCTGTTCCGGACCCAACTCCTATTCTAGACCCAGTTCCTATTCCAGACCCAGTTCCTATTCCAATTCCGGAACCAGAAGAACCAGAGCAGAAGGACCCTAATATAGACCCATGGGCGCCAAATAATCCAACACCTTTGCCTGTTACGCCAGAACAGCCGGCCGATCCTGAGCAGAATCCGATTCAAGATGGGGAACAAAAGGTGCCAGAGAAAAATGAAGATGGCACAAATAATAACCCAGAAGACCAAGCCCCATGGGCTGAGCCAGCTACTCCTCCAGTCGAAGATACCAATACTGGTGGCGAAGGTGAACAAAAAGATGACGCAAAAGAAGAAGCAAAGCGCAGACTACAATAATTAAGGGGAAGAAAGGAGAAAAGAAGATGAAGACAAATGTAAAAAAAGTAGCAGTTATACCGGTAGCAGTGTTATCGTTCTTTGCGACAAGTGCCATCTTCAACACGGAAGATGTATCAGCTAGAGTTGATACTGCTTGGGGTCCACAAGATCGTCCAACCTTCACTTACGAAGTGCCAGCGACTTATCCGACTTTTAACTCGATTACTAATAACCCTACACTTGGTGATGAACGCAATTTCGTTCGTGTCCGTAAGGCTGGTGATACTAATCCTGATTCTGATGAAGTAACATTGGAAGTAGGTGAAGAATATGAGGTTGCAATTTATTATCATAATAATGCTGCCTCAAATTATAATGCTAGCGGTGAGGGCATCGCGGAAAATGTTCGCATGCGAACGGAATTCCCAAGTTATCTTGAAGCGAATCAAAGCGCTCAGGTTGTAGGCTTTATCACCTCATCAAATGCAAATCCAGGCGAAATATGGGATTCGGCTTATTTGGATGCGAAGGAACCAGTGTACTTAAATTACGTTGCAAATTCTGCAGTACTTCATAATCTTGGTAGCTCGGACGGGACGCCAATGTCTGGTGATGCGCTTCTTAGTGACCAAGGAGTATTGCTTTCTTACTGGGATGATTTGTGGGGAATTATTCCTGGGTGTAATGAATATGGTGGTTATTTGACTTATCGTATTAAGGTCGATCAGCCAAACTTTTCGATCGATAAATCCGTGAGATTTAAAAATATTCCTCAGTCGAACCTCCAAAGTGAGATTACAGTAAGTCCTGGTGATGAGCTTGAGTTTAACATTCATTTCAAGAATACTGGAACAACTGAGCAGACTAGTGTTACTTTCCACGATCTTATGCCAGAAGGATTGACCTATATTAAAGGAAGTACTTTTGCTTGGAGTACACGTCATCCAGAAGGCGGAGAGTCGCCAGACTCATTATTCGGTGATGGACTTGGCGTAGGCGCCATGATTGCAGGTGAAGAATCCTGGGTCAGATATTACGTAAAGGTATCTGATTCTGAAGAAATTTTCCCTTGTGGTGAGACTGAAGTATATAACTCTGCTTATGTCGCAACAAATGATGGGAAAAATTCTGCTAAAACAAAAATCACCGTCAAGCGCGTGTGTGAAGGTCAGCCAGAAGAGCCAACTCCGACACCTCAGCCTACACCGCCAACTCTTCCTAAGACTGGTCCAGGTGAAATTATAATGCTGATTGTGGTATTACTTGCGATTGGTGGTGGCAGCTTCTATTTCTATCGATCTCGAAAAATGCTAAAATCAGTTACGTCTCCTACAAGCACTAATGGACAGGAGAATGATGGAGAGAATAATATTGTTCTTGACGGTATCAAGAATAATAGTTCAGAGAATAACGGCAAGACAGACAAGTCATTATAATCATAAGAATCCTGAGAAACAAAAAACACCCGCAAAGGGTGTTTTTTGATAAGAATATTATTTGATCGAAGTAATTTCAATCATCGAATACTTCTGGCGGTGTCCAGTCTCTTTGTGGACGCGCTTCTTTGAGTGGTAGCGGATGACGCGGACTTTGTCGCCGGCGACTTTTGCTTCTACTACTTTTGCCGAAACCTTAACGCCTTTCACCTCTGGTGTGCCGACAGTAGTCTTGTCACCATCAATGAGAAGTAAAGCACCAGTCTCGAGCTCTTTTGTGCCTTCCGGGAGGAGGTCCACCCGTAGGGTCTCTTTCTCTTCGACGAGATATTGTTTTCCGCCGACGAGGATAACTGCTTTCTTCATATTATTCCTTTAATTACTAGGTGTTATTTTATCACGGATTGGTAAAATAGTCAATGGAAAATAATTTGGCAGAGTATCTAGTAAGTTTATTATATAAAAATCTCAGTAATAATCTTTTATTATTATCTATCTATGATAAAATAGTATTATGGCTACGGTTATTTGTATAACTAACCAAAAAGGAGGTGTAGGGAAGACCACTACTGCGGTCAACCTGAGTTATTTTCTTGCAAAAGATAAAAATAAGACTTTGATCATTGATTTTGATCCGCAAGGTAATGCTACCTCTGGACTTGGTATTGCGAAAGATACCTTGGAAGTATCGATGACGGAGGTAGCTCTCGGCAAGGCGAAATTGGAGGATGTAATAAAAGAAACGAAACATAAGAATCTATTTATTGCTCCTACTACTACGGATTTAGCGAATGCCGAAGTAGAAATGACGAAGCTCAATACAAAATTCGTCCAGCTCAAGACTGCGATTGCCGCGGTGGAAGATCGATATGATTATATTATTATCGATTCACCACCATCTCTGAGTTTTTTGACAGTGAATGGCATGATCGCTGCAGAATATCTTATTCTACCTGTCCAGACGGAATTTTATGCTTTGGAGGGGGTAGCGCAGCTGCTTGATAGTATGGCTCTCGTGAAAAAAGCGATGAATCCAAATCTCAGATTGCTTGGTGTCCTTGCAACAATGTATGACAAGAGGACATCACTTAGCGGTGAAGTGCTAGAAGAGATTAAGAAATATTTTAAGGAAAAGACTTTTGAGACGACGATTCCAAGGAATGTACGTGTCGCGGAAGCGCCTAGTCATGGTGTTCCAGTAGGAAGTTATGATAAGTTTTCGAAGGGAGCAAAAGCATATAAAGACCTCGCGCATGAAGTCGAAGCGCGCGTTGGAGAAGGGAAATAAGGTATAGAAATGGCAAAAAGAGGACTTGGAAGAGGATTTGAGAGTCTTATCCCGACAGAATTGGTAGAAGATGGCTTCGATCCAACGAGAGACGAAGATACGAAAGTACTGAAAGATTTAAAATTAGATCAAATTGAACGCGATCCTGGGCAACCACGTAAGGAGTTTGATCCAGATCTTTTGGCTGAGCTCGCAGATTCCATCAAAGAGCACGGAGTCCTATCCCCAATTGTTGTAGTGAAAGAAGGCAAGAAATATGTAATAATCGCCGGAGAGCGTCGTTGGCGTGCAGCAAAAATTGCAGGTCTCGAAACTATTCCGGCCATCATTCGTACTGCGGATGCGCAGAATCGTCTAGAACTTTCGATTATTGAGAATGCACAGCGCGAAGATTTGAACCCGGTCGAGCTGGCAACAGCATATGTGAAACTGAAAAACGAATTCAATATGACTAATGCCGATATTGCAAAGCGCGTTGGAAAGGCTGAGATCACAATTGTCAATACGATTCGTTTCTTGAAGCTTCCAGAAAAAGCGAAAAAAGCAATGCAGAAACATAAGCTGACAGAGGGTCAGATGCGTCCACTTATTGTTGCTACCCCAGAGGTAGTAGATAAAGTATTACCGAAAATCATCAAAGAAGATTGGAATGCGCGCCAGGTGGAGCGATATGTTGCGCAGAGTAAAGTAGTGAATTCTATTCAGGCGGTGAAGATTCGCACGCATATCAAGCAAGAGCAAAAGCTCAATAGAAAATACGGTGCAAAAGTCAAAATCAATCGTACAACCGTTACTTTTTCATGCAAGACTGAAGAAGAATTGAATACACTTCTTGAAAAGCTCGAACAAAAATTTTAATTTTTCTTATTCTTTCTAGAGTTTTTGCGATTCGGAAGTTTTTCGTGGATTGAATCGCGTTGTTTAGCGACTTGGGCACGGATTTTTTGTCGTGCTTGAGATGTGAAAACCTTATCGAGCCAAGATTCTTTCGCTGTACGATTTTTGCTCGTTAGAATTTCTACGATATCGCCATGTTTCAATTTCGTATTAAGGCTACTCATCTTTCCATTAATTTTTACTCCTATGACGTGCTCTCCGATTTCGGAGTGAAGTCGATAAGCGAAATCAAGTGGGAGAGAACCTTTCGGCAAGTCAATAATGTCACCCTTTGGAGTGTATACGAATATTTTATCTGCGAATAGATTTAGGCGGAGCTTTTTTATATTCACTTTTTTGCCGGCTTTGAGCTTCGCAGCGGTATCTTGCAATTCAGTAATCCAGAGAAGGGAAGTCGGCAAATGTTGGATTTTCCCTGTACGATAATTCTCAGTCATCTTCTGTTCATTGTAATAGAAAGACGCTGCAAGACCACGTTCCGCAAACTCATGCATCTCCTTCGTGCGAATCTGGAATTCGACAATTTTTTTGTCTTTTGTGATCACTGTCGTATGGAGAGATTGGTAGCCGTTGATTTTTGGCATCGCAATATAATCCTTTATGCGACCGTCCATTGGGCTATAAAGCGAATGAATGACGCCCAGGGTAAGATAACAATCTGTAATATCATTGACTATTATACGAAGTGCCATTAGATCATAAATTTCGCCCATATTCTGACTATGCTTGATCAATTTCTTATGGAGTGAATAGACGGACTTGACGCGACCAGAGATGGTGAATTTGATTTTTTCTCGTCCAAGTGCGACGGATATTTCTTTTTGGATTTTTTGCATAGATTTCTCAGCTGATCTGCAATATTCTTCAATCAATTCATGAAGCTCGTTGTAACGTTTTGGATTGACATAGGAAAAAGCAATATCAGACATCTCTGTACGAATGCGACCCATGTTGAGCCTGTCTGCGAGCGGTGCAAAAACTTCCAATGTTTCTTTTGCGATACGACGCTGCTTATCTGGTGGGAGGGAAGAAAGAGTACGCATATTGTGTAGGCGATCGGCAAGTTTAATAATGAGAACGCGAATGTCGGAGCCAGTGGCGACAAGGAGGCGCAAGAGATTGTCCTTTGTATTCGGAAGATAAGTATCGATATCGTTCATATTTGAACTAATCTTTGATAACTTTGTCATGCCATCGACTAGGAAGGCGACTTGCTCGCCAAATTGCTCCTTGATATCTTTAAGTGTGATCCCGGTGTCTTCCACGGTGTCATGAAGTATTGCGGCGACAATGGTATCTTCGTCCATACCCCAGTCCTCAACAATTTGCATGACGGCGAGAGGATGGTTGATGTAAGGCTCACCAGAGCGACGCCTCTGTCCTTCGTGGGCATTTTTTGCAAACAAAATAGCCTGTTCGACACGTGCTGGATGTTGAATCTTTTTGGTCATAGTGCTATTATAGCAAACTTTTCTTTTTTACTCTGGTATGTTATAATATCACTATGAAGACGTTGTGGACAGATGGGAGTGCGTCGCCTAATCCTGGGCCTGGTGGCTATGCCGTAATAATGGATGGCGCTCCGATTGCTCTGGGGAAAGAGGAAAACTCAACAAACATTCGAATGGAAGCAATGGCTCTGATTTCTGCATACAAATATGTTTTAGATAACCAGTCGGAGGAATTTCAGATACAGACTGATTCGGAATTTTGGATAAATGTCGTGAAGAAATGGGCACCAAATTGGAAAGCAAATGGCTGGAAGAAAAAGACTGGAGAAATCAAGAATCTCGAATTAGTGCAAGAATTATATGGACTATTTTCGACCTGTAATAATGCGGAATTAAACTGGACGCGTGGACATGTCGGAACAGAGATGAATGAATTAGCGGATGAATGGGCAAATAAGGCAAGGAAAGGAGCAACTCTATGAAAAGAGTAACTATCAAAGTAAAAGTTCCAAATATTGAGGAACTAGAAAAACGCATGAAGGAGATTAGCTTGGAATTCGAGCCTACTCTGTATCAGCATGATCGTGTCTATGTTCCGAGAGGATATCGCCGTGGAATGAGTATGCCGCGCTTAATAATGCGTACTGAAATGAACTCCGTTGACAAGCCAGCAATCTATAAATTGATATTTAAGCGTCACATTGAGGATAGCGGTATTGAGATCACTGATCGTTCTGTAATTCGAGATTATACAGAAATTGTAAACATGATTCAGCAACTTGGTTTCGTGCTTGCATCTGAAGTGAGCCGTCGCCGCAAAAGAATTAAATTGTCAGATACGTCTCGCATCTATCTCGATAAAATTGACAAGCTAGACACCTACTACCTCAAGATTGAGACCGCACTTGATGAGGGAGATAAGGTTTCCGAGATTATGTCAGATTTGAAGCGAACACTAAAATTATTTAATCTTAGTAAAGAACATATTTCTCAAGAATCATATTTTGAGATGCTTCAGAAAAATGATATAATCAATTCTAAATAATTATTCGGTAATTTATAAGAGAGGTACGATGGAAGAGAAATTCGATGTTTTTCAGTGGGCAAATGAAATTGATGAGATAAAAAATAATGTCTCAGTCGAGCTTTTTTTGTTTAATAAAAATTACACCCCATACAAGGTGCGTTATTCTGATTCTCTGACTGGCAATGTCAAGGAAATGTTTATGAATGCAGCGATAAAGTATATTATCGAGGAAGCGAATAAGGGTCTAGAATGTCGCGATTATGAATTGAGCGATGGCGAAGATAAGGTGATCTATCGGACTGAACTTTCAAAAGTCGGTCGCGCAGAGACCTTGATTCACCTAATAGAGCATGAATATAAAGATATTGATTATTTCTCTGATAATGAATATGAATTCAAGAAAATAAAGGGTATTATCGCGAAGTTTTCTTATCCCGGTGGCGATGATGGCACGAAGACATTTTATATCGCAAAGGGCGTAGCCGCTTCATCGGCATTGAAGGGTGCGCAAGCTTGGGAGCTGAACGGTGAGAGTTTCGAGCCGTTTTCAGCAGAAGTTGCGATTAAGATGCCATCAGACAATCAAGTCGCAATAATTGATAAGACAGTCGTAATTTTCAACCAGCCGAAATTTGAGACTTTGTTCCAATATGATTACAAGGCTCAAGTGATTGCCGAAGAAAAAGCGAAAGAACTACAGGATAAATACAAGCTGAGTTTTTCCGAAGGCCTGACGCTAGATACGCTTTTGCAAGATAAGAAGCCTCTTTTGAAGAAGGTGCAAGCATTCGATATCGAAGAAGAGATGGATCAGGCTCAGGTGATTGAATACGCCGACAAAATGGAGCTAGAATTAATGACTGATGACGACGGCAGCATTATTATCATGGACGACAAGGATCTCACGATGTTCGTCAATCTAGTGAATGAAGATTACTATGTTTCACCGGTCAACGGAAAACGTTATGAGATCAAGAGTAAGAAATTACTCGATGACGCAGAAGGTGAGCCACCTAGGGGATAATATCGTTTGAAATGGAACAGAAGAGAATTACAGTATCGCAGTTTATTGAGTCTGTGAATACTTTGCTTGATTGCGGTTTGCAAGATTTACTGATCGAGGGCGAGGTTTCGAGTTTTAAGATAAACCAGGGAAAGTGGGTATTCTTCGATCTCAAAGACGAGGATGGCGCGACTTTGAATTGCTTCTTGCCGGTTTTTCAGCTGCGCACGCCGATAGAAGACGGAATGAAAATCATCGTCCGTGGCTTGCCAAAAGTGACGCAGTGGGGTAGATTTTCCTTGACTGTGAAGCAGCTCATGCCAGTAGGCGAGGGGAATATTAAAAAAAGTTACGAACTACTGAAGAAAAAGCTGACAAAAGAAGGACTATTCGATCCAGCGAAGAAACGTCCAATTCCGGATGGCTTGACGAAGATCGGTGTCATCTCTTCGATCCAGGCGGCAGGCTATGCTGATTTTTGCAAAATTTTGGATGCTAGATGGGGTGGATTAGAGGTATCGACTGCGCATACGCAGGTGCAGGGAATTGATGCGCCAGATCAGATTATACGGGCACTGCGTTATTTTAATGAAAAAGCAGAGGTGCAGATTATTGCGATTATCAGAGGAGGCGGAAGTGCAGATGATTTGTCGGCCTTCAATGATGAAAAACTCGTGCGCGAAATTGCGGCGAGTCGGATCCCAGTTATTACCGGCATAGGACACGAAATTGACGAAAGTCTTTCCGACCTGGCGGCTGACGTTAGAGCTTCCACACCATCAAATGTTGCCGAAATGTTGACGAGAGACAAAACTGCAGAAAAAATGCGTGTCAGGCAATCTGTGCAAGGTATCGGGCAAAGAGTTCGTCAGGAAATTATGAGTCTTGACGAGAGAATCAGAATCACGATGAACGACAGCAAAAGGCAATTCATTGCGAGGATTGAGAGCATTGAGAACAGTATCAGTCTGAAGAAACAAATGCTCGAAGGACAAAATCCAGATAGAATATTAAAACAAGGTTATGCAATAATAGGAGGAGAATTAACAGAGGGGAATGTTGTAAAAATTACAACATTTGATAAGAAAGCTGAAGCGACAATAAGTAAAGTAGAGAAAAAATAATAATCAAAGAAGGACACATAATGACAAAATCAGAGCAGTCAATTAGTGAAAAAATTAAATCACTAGAAGAAGCAACAGAATGGTTTTATTCGGATGAATTCGACCTTGAGAAGGCGAGTGAAAAATATCAGTCCGCAATAAAACTAGCGAACGAGATAGAAAAAGATTTGGCAGATCTAAAAAATAAGATCACAGTAATAGAGAAAGACTTTACAAAAGAATAACACAAGTATTATAATATATTCATGGATAATCAGCCTTTTCAGCCGTATCAACAGCCTGGACAGCCTTTAGTGCAGCAGCCTTTTTCTCAGTCGGTTCAGCCCGGTCAGCCATTACAGTCGGTGAATTCAGCTCAGAAAGGCAATAAGTCTTTGATTTTGATTATTATTGCGGTCGTGAGCGCAATCGCGGCAGCTACTTTCATTGGTCTTTTCATTTGGATGTTTGCGAAATGGGACAATGCAAAGAAAGATGTCGATGCTCAAGTAATGGAAGCGGTCGCTTCTGCAGTAAATGAAAACACGGAGGAGCTCGAGAATCAATTTGCGGAACGTGAACAATCACCATACCGTACTTTTGCTGGCCCTGTCGATTATGGTGAACTTTCTTTTGAATTCCCTAAAACTTGGAGCGTATATGAAGCAGCTGATGCAACAAGCGGCGGTAATTATGAGGCCTATTTGAACCCAGACAAAGTTTATAAGGTGAGCTCCTCCACAATTAATGCATTACGTGTGACTATTGTAAATAAATCTTTTGATTCCTATATTACGACTTATGATTCCGCTCTGAAAAATGGGAAGATTCAGCTTAGCGTACGTCCAATTAACGGAGAGAATGCAAATGTTTATTCTGGTGAATTGCCCGGCTCGAGCTTTGTCGGCATTGCAGCTGTTTTCAAGATTCGTGATAAGACTGCTGTTCTCCAGACAGACGCAATGGTATTTTCAGATGATTTCCAAAAAATTCTAGATTCCGTTCACTTCAATCAATAGTATGATAAAATTGGGGGTATGGAGAGTGAGGTAAACGGTATTTTGGTAGCGGCACATGAGCTAGAGGCTCCGTTTGGATTGTTGCGCCAACTCGCTTTTTCTCTTGACTATGCTAACGACAGAGATGATATAAAGAATATCCAATCCAAAATGATCAACGTATCAGATCGTGCTATCCGGCAAGTCCAGGATCTTACGAAGATTGGTCGACTAGAGGATGGCTTATTTGAAATGGAGCCAGTCGCGGTGCGAGCAGTCTGTGACGACGTGATTAATGAGCTGAAATATCTTTTTCGTTTCAATCATCGTGATCTGAAAATTGAGTATCGCAATCGTTCACGATTAGTGAATGCGAACAGGGATTTGCTCTATAGTGTGATATATAATTTTTGTCTAAATGCAGTACATTATTCCGACAAAGAAATGAGAAGCGAGCTCACGATCTCGGATAAAAATGACAAGGTCAGGATTGATGTTCGTGATTATGGCCCATCGCTTCCGATTGATGTGTGGCGTAGTCTGAAAAAAGGTTGGATAGAGAAGCCGACAAGTATTGCTATGCGTCCTGGGTCTTCTGGTCTCGGACTATACATAGCTTCAAAATTCTCTCAGTATATGAATGCGGAAGTAGGCGCGATTCGTCATAGAGACGGTACGAGCTTTTTTGTCGAGCTTTCGCCATCAAGGCAAGCGACTTTATTTTAGGAGTAAGAATGATCTATATTATCGACAATGACTCCATAATGGCCGAATGTATCGCGGACGCAATTCGGAATTGTAGTAATGACGAAGTTAAACTGTTTTCTAATGCGATCGATGCGATGCAAGGAATAGCAGCAGAAGAAGTCGCAAAAGTAAAGATGATTTTTTTAGATATAATGCTAGATGGTCCAGATGGTTTTACGTTTTTGAATGAGCTAATGTCATATAGTGACACAGCGAAGATCCCGGTAGTGATTGTGACAACATTGAAAATAAAAGCCGACCTAAGTGATTATGGAGTCGTGAGAATATTAGATAAATCTTCTATGGTGCCAGATGATATTCGAGCGTTGACTCAGGAGTATGCAAATGCGTGAGATTCCGAGTAAGGATATTAGTACTGAGGCGATTGTGTTGAAACGCACGAATTATGGTGAGGCGGATAGAATTCTACAAATCATTACGCCGCTTGGTAAAATGTCAGCACTTGCAAAAGGTGTGCGAAAGGAAAAATCGCGTCTGGCAGGAAGCATTGAAATGTTCTGTGTATCGGATGTTGTATTGCATCAAGGAAAAGGGAAAATTGCATCTTTGACTTCAGCAAAAATGAAAGACTTTTACAAAGATATTATGACGGATTTGGATAAAATCGAGCTTGCTTCGGAGATCCTGAAAGTTGTATCGCGTGCGGCTGATATGACGGATAGTGAGATGTTTTTCTCTATTTCGAAGCAATGTTTGTCAGCACTCAATGGGCAAGGTAATTCGACGTTGATCAAGGCCTGGTTCTACTTGAATCTTGCAAATATATGTGGCGAACAAATAAATGTCGTGAGCGATATAAATGGTAATAAATTACAAGCAGATGAGCGATATACGTGGGACTCGACTGAAAAAGCACTCAAAATAGCATCAAGTGGAAAAATCGGCGCGAACGAAATAAAAATGATGCGCTTAATGTTGGCTGCAGAGTTGTCATTAGTGCTGCGTGTATCTGGCGGCGAGGAAATTGCGGACGAAATATTGTACATCGCAAAAGCGATAAACCAGTTTTAGCTTACCCCTTGTTTATGGTATAATAATGCTATGAGTAAATTAGATGATATTGTTAGCTTATGTAAACGCCGCGGGTTTATTTTTCCTGGCAGTGATGTCTATGGTGGCATGGCTGGGACATGGGATTTTGGTCCACTTGGTGTGATTTTGAAAAAGAAGATACAAGATTCATGGTGGAAATTTTGGGTAGAAGATCGCGATGATATGTACGGTGTCGATGCGGCTATCATTATGAATCCTATTACTTGGAAAGCATCTGGGCATACGGAGACATTTAACGATCCATTGGTCGAGTGTAAAGAATGTCACGGAAGATTTCGTGCAGACAAATTAGTTGATAATGCCACAGAGAGCATTACGACAGAGGAATTTCTCGCAGCGAACGTCAAATGTCCGACTTGTGGCAAGGTGAATTGGGGTGATGTGCGCAAGTTTAATATGATGTTCAAGATGACGATTGGTCCAGTCGCTGATGATGAGCATATTGCCTATCTTCGTCCAGAGACGGCACAGGGAATTTTCACGAATTATAAGAATGTTGTCGATACGATTTACCCAAGTATTCCATTCGGAATAGCGCAGCAGGGAAAAGCATTCAGAAATGAGATTTCTCCACGCGATTATATTTTGCGCGACCGTGAATGCTCGCAGATGGAAATTGAATACTTCGTACATCCAGAAGCTTGGGAAAAATCATTCGATGAGCTTCTTGCCGAAAACCATCGTTTTTTGACCGAAAAAATGGGCCTGTCGGAGGAAAAAATTCACGATGAAGAAGTCGCGCCAGAGGATAGAGCACATTACTCGAAGCGTACCATCGACATCATGTTTGATTATCCGAATGGCACAGAAGAATTGATGGGGATTGCATATCGTACAGATTTTGACCTGAAAAATATCGTCGAGGCAAGTGGCAAGAATATGGATTATCGCGATAAGAATACTGGTGAAGTATTTTTACCACATGTAGTTGAGCCATCAATTGGTGTCGAGCGTTTAATTCTAGCAGTTTTGTCAGCGGCTTATACAGTTGACGAGGTCGATGGAAATGAGCGTACGGTTCTGCGCCTGCCAGAAGATCTTGCGCCATATCGTTTCTGCGTTTCTCCGCTATTGAAAAACAAGCCAGAATTAGTCGAAAAGGCGAAATCCGTCTATCAAGTACTTCGTCAGAAATATAGCAATGTCACTTGGGATGATTCTGGTAACATTGGTAAGCGCTATCGTAAGCAAGACGAAATCGGCACTCCGAAATGTGTTGTAATCGATTTTGATACACTTGAGGATAATACTGTTACAGTACGCGATCGTGATACCGCGAAGCAAGAACGAGTCAAGATTGAAGAGTTGTAATAATTAAAACAAGGGTGGAAGAAAATAAACGAAAAAACAAAAAAGACAATAAACGATGAAAAAGCCGCACGGGGAAGAATTATTGCGGCGAAAAAACAGAAGGCAAAAGAGTATGCTTTCAATTTTGAGAGAACAAACGACCACTCGATAATGGTGTTCTATTCTGGAGATGGTTGGTGGAAAATGGGTGGAAATTCGGCGTTATATTATTGCTATCTCGTAACGCCAAGACTAGGAATTAAGACGGCTTTAAAGCCAGATCGTGATTTTTATTCGAAATTCATGGATGGAGTGATTTCAATAAGAAATTACGATGTGCTCAAATCTAATCTGAAAGCACTAAATATAAAAGTGGAAGAAGAAGCGGAGCTTTGGTCGGTTTTTGATTTGGGATATAAGGTGTCAAAGTCTGAAATGGATAATATCCTAAATATTCGCGAGGATAGAATAAATCAAATCAATCAGATTGTGGATACGAAGAACTTATATCCGTCAATTGCAGCACTTGGACGAAAAATTGCGAAGAATCTCTATACCAAGTGCAATCATGCGACGCCAGTCGAGCGTGAAATTTTCTTAAATAGACTCACTCAAGCTGCTTTTGAGAATGTTACACAGATCTATTTGCTATCAAATGACGAAAGCCAACTATTAATAGATACATTGCATATAGTAGAGAAGCGTAATGAAAAAATCAAGGTCCAACTAATGTTGATGATGGAAATTTCTATTTTTGAACCGGAAGAAATAATGGCATTAGAAACCGATATTACAGATATGAACACACAAATAAAAAGTGTAATTGGGAAAATATCCAAGAATGGCAACAATAAAAAATAAGTCAGTCTTGCCAGAAAAGTTTTCGCGTCGAGATGGAGAAAAATTTGAAGACTGGCTTTTGAGAATGTTATGGATAGCATATCTTGATGCGCGAAAGTGTAAGCGCAACACAAAAGATCAATACATGTTCGAGGTGAATGCGGCGGAAAATTTGGTTCGTCTTCGTGACGATATCTTAGAACGTAGATACGAACCAGGAAGAGGAATTGCTTTCGTGATAAGAGATCCAGTAATGAGAGAAATTTTTGCTGCACCTTTTCGCGATCGTATAGTGCACCATGTTCTCTATAATTTGTCATATGACTGGTGGGATAAGAGAATGATTTTTGATTCGTATTCTTGTCGGCTTGATAAAGGTGTCCTACTAGGCGCACAAAGACTAAGAAAAATGGAAAACCAGGCAATCAATGAATATCACGAACCAATTTATATTGTTAAAATGGATATTCGTGGATACTTCATGAGCTTGCCGCGAAAAGAATTATTCGAGCGCGTATTGTGGGGATTAAATCGTCAATATCCGCATAATAAGCCGAGGGAATATTATCTATTAAAGTTCTTATGGAGAAAGGTAATTTTTGATGATCCGACCGAAGGAGTAAGGAAAAGGGGAAGTGATAAGGAATGGGAAAAATTACCAGATAGCAAGAGTTTATTCTGCCAACGTCCTGGAACTGGAATAGTGATTGGGAATTTATCTTCACAGCTTCTTTCGAATATTTACTTAGACCAATTAGATAGGTTCATTAAATACACACTAAAATATAAGTATTATGGACGATATGTCGACGATTTTTTCATATTAACGCCAGAGTCACGTCTGAAGCAAACAATGCGAGATTGCGAGGTAATAAAATATTATCTGCAGGGAATGAAGCTTCATTTACATCCAAAAAAGTTCTACGTTCAAAATATCAATAGAGGTGTGGTCTACTTGGGCGTAAGGGTATATCCGAATAGAATGATCCCGGGTCCTCGAGTAGTACGAAGATATAAGCGTGCCACAAAGCTGGTAACGGCAGGCTTAAAGGATGATTCGACAATCTTGTCGTATATTGGGCATTTTTCACACCTAAAATCGGATCGGATTCAACAAAAAATATTCGACAATGCCGGATGGGATTGGAAATGGTGGAAAAATACTTAAATTTGGGGTAATGGAAAGTTCACTGGCGAAATATACGGTGACGCAACGAAGCGCGAAGCCGTTCGCCTTATTATTCGAATTCGCAGGGCGAATATCCGAAGACCACGTATTCAGGTTGTAAGCATTCGTACTACTAACTACGGTAGAAGACCAGTAGTTGCCATTGTTACCCTGGTTGTACAGACGACCTGTATTCCAGTTGTAGTTGCCAGAGTAAACGTAGGAAAATGATACAAAAACGTGTCGGCTGGATTCAGATGAGGAGTGCTTTGATCGAATAATTAATTCCGTAGAACACATGAAATTATCCGAAAATTGGCCTCGTCTTACGAAGGCACTCCCGAATTTTCCAGAAGTCCGAGCAAAAAGCACGAAACAAGGCTCTTTGGTGGACTACCCCCATATCATTATAGCAATAAAAATGTGTTTTTAACTAATGGCTGGACATTTACTAATTTTGTTCGCAACTGAACTCACGTCCGAATTTCAGTAATAAATCCAGTCGGACTGCGCCGGTATTACAGTACCGTACTCGTCCGTGGATTTATCACCTTATTCGGGTTCGTTCACATCCGAA
>JAZLJF010000004.1:0-2729 GCA_045597305.1 Candidatus Nanosyncoccus sp.
GGGTATCAATGGCCACTACTGGTCTTCTACTGTAGTTAGTAGTACGAATGCTTACGACCTGAATACGTGGTCTACGGGTATTCGCCCTGCGCGTTCGCTTAATAAGCCGTACGGCTTCGTGCTTCGTTGCGTCACCAGGAATTAGTATCCCGGCAAATGGTGATTTTTGGATGGCTGGGGCATTTGGTGATTTTGTTCGGACGTGAGTTCAGTTGCGAACAAAATTACTGAATGCCCAGCCATCCATTTATTAGAATAAAGTTACTAAATACTTGGATAACTACATAAACAATGCGGTATTTCAAGCATAAGGATGAAAAAGAGCTTATTTTTGTACTTATGCTTTTATTGCGTGGTAGACCGATGTTATGCTTGGCACAAAATCATAAAAAAGGAGATTTTATGCGAAAGCGAAAATTATTAGGAATGGTAGGAATATCATCTGTTATTTCGATATTAAATTTTAAAATGCCAGTTTATGCGACATCTGTTATTAGTGATACGAATATAGCAAATGATGTCTATGTTTCGGAGATTGATTTTGCGGATAAATCAATTACAGCAGTAATTAATGCAGATAGGGAAGGATTCTTAAATGTAAAATCCGAATGGCTATGGTATGAACTCCAAGAGGGAGCGAAGACTACTCTGTCGAATATGAGTATTTCAGCGATAGGTACATTTAATACGAACAGGCCGAGACTTCGTTTAAATAGCTTATGGGTTTCAAGTAGTGCTTTTGATGGCAACACAACAGACATGATCTATTACACTTTCCTTACGAATGATTCGAATGCAAAATCATCTGGAGTTGCAGATTTTCAACGTTGCACTAAGTCGTCAGTTTTCTTGAATGGGACAGCGACGCGTTGTGTGGCAGAGGTGATAGAGGATGGCTTCTTACAGTATCAACCTTATGACTCGGATGGAAATAGAATAGAGATTCCGGCAGATGAGGATGCATTTTTGACTGCAAAAACTTTTGCTTGGCGTACAGAGAAAAAACAGGAAATAACCGAAGAAAAAGAAGAAAATGAGTCTATTGAGAAAGAAGAGGAAAGTGAACTTGTTAAGAGAAAAGAAGAAAATGTCGAAAAAACCGAAGAGAATAAAAATATAACTGAATATTCTACATCATTAGAGAATTCGGACGGCGCAGGAGTACAAGTCGAAAGAGAAATGGATGAATTAGCAAGCTATGTATCGATCGTAAATCCTGATAAGGATACTGGAATAGACTATTCGGAGAATATTACCAATGAAAATCAGCAAGACTCCACACTTGCTGATACGGTTTATAATACTATTCCAGCAGACAATGTGGAGGTTCCTATTCTCGACAAAGAGCAAGGTGAGAACTGGCTAATTCCGACGCTAGTAGCGACGGGACTAATAGCCGCAGGAGTTTGTTGGTGGCTCTTGTTCTTTGGAAAGAATAAATTAACAGATAGAAAGGAGGAAAAAAGTATTGATTAAATAATATATGCTATCATGAAAAATTAATGCAACTAAATATTATAATTTCTGGCGGTGGCTACCTCTCCTGCCACCGCACTATGTAAAATATAAAAGTTTATGCTATAATGTAATTATGATTGGTGTAGTAGAAGATAAATCAGTTTGGTTTTTATTTTTGGCTTTTGCCATGGGGTGGTTTATCGCGCAGTTTTGGAAACTCTTAGTGGGATTGGCTCAGAAAGGGAAGCTTTTGACTTTTTCGGAGATTATATATTATATGACGAAGTCGGGTGGTATGCCATCAGGACATACTGCTAGTTTTACTGCTTTGACGACGGCGATTGGATGCTTGTATGGATTTGACCAGCCAGTTTTTGCATTGTCAGTATGCACGACGTTAATATTTATATACGATGCAATTAATGTTCGCTATGCCGTAGGTGAGCACGGCAAATTATTGAATGAAATTGCTGAGAGTGATGGAAATCCTCTTACGAAGCCGCAAAAAATAGTGGAAGGGCATACCATACCACAAGCTATTGTTGGTTTAATAATTGGTATTTTGATCGGATTTTTCGTATTTTGGCTCGCAGGCGGACGGATTTTCTAGTTTTTTCGACTTTTTTCAAAAAAAGTATTGACTTTAGAATATATATGATGTAAGATTGAAATTAGTCTAACAACTGCGAGATACTTATTTATAATGTTCGTTAGCGGAATTTAACAATTCAGTTGTGCAATTTATTGTTATACAATAATCATCGTCAGTTCATTTATTAAATTTGAGTTTTAAACTTTTATTACGATCTGGGATGCCGGCAATCTCTCAAGAGAGAGAAATGCGACAGGAGTCCAATTTAAGGATCTTTAATGGAGAGTTTGATCCTGGCTCAGGATGAATGCTGGCGGCGTGCCTAATACATGCAAGTCGAGCGGTAACAGGGCTTCACCGTTTCCTTAACACTCCAGGCTATAATGCGGGAGTTTAGCTTGAGGGAACAGTGAAGTTGCTGACGAGCGGCGGACGGCTGAGTAACGCGTGGGAACATACCCCAAACTGAGGGATAACGCACCGAAAGGTGTGCTAATACCGCATGTGATCTTCGGATTAAAACTTCGGTGGTTTGGGAATGGCCTGCGTACGATTAGATAGTTGGTGAGGTAATGGCTCACCAAGTCGACGATCGTTAGATGGTTTGAGAGGATGATCATCCAGACTGGGACTGAGACACGGCCCAGACTCCTACGGGAGGCAGCAGTAGGGAATCTTT
>JAZLJF010000005.1:0-14146 GCA_045597305.1 Candidatus Nanosyncoccus sp.
CTATTTTTTATTTGGAAGGTAGGGCGAGAACCCGAAGGGTGCGATCCTGCAAGGAGTGCGAAAGAAAAGCAAGTATTTCCTTTTCCATAATAGTCTGCTATACTTAAAATAACTTAGAGAGGAATTATGATTATGGTGAAGACCACTTCCAAGGCTGGCTCGAAGAGAGCAAGCGCAAAAAATGCTATATCAAAAGCAAAGAAACATGCAAAAAATACTTTTGAGAAGAAAACTAGTTTCATAAAAAATGGGCTTAATGTCTCTCTTATTTCCTCTTTAATTCTTCTTCTTCTCGGGATTTCACTCGTAATTTTTCCGAAGAGCTTTCTTAGTATTTTGCGATGGATTGTTGCTATTTCTTTATTCCTTGGTGGAACGACGATTTTTGCTACTAGAATTCGCACGCGTGGGCTTCTCGGATCTTCCATCATTGCTGCGATCTTAATTGCGGTCGGACTCCTCTTCGCATTAAATGAGGAAAGTTCTGGTATCTTTTCACTTGTGCTTGGAATTTGGTTCGTCATAAATTCTCTGACATCTTCCGTTGCGTCATCCGCGCTTTCTGGTTCTTTGCTATTTCTTTCTAGGGTGATATCATTTATTTCTCTAGTATGCGGAATATTAATGATTATTAATCCTTTTGGAAGTTCCGTATCGATCATGGTGTTTTTGGGCACAGTGACCATCATTTCCGCGGTCTCCTCTTTAATCGAGGCATTTATCTTGAAGAAAAATATTGACGAGCTTAGCGATAAGTTTAGCTCGATTGTCGTTGAAGGTGAAGAGATTAAGTAGCTTTTTGCATTGCTTTTTATATCAAAAAATGATATAATAGCGAAGTTATGCAAAAAATTCGAAACGTTGCGATTATCGCTCATGTTGACCATGGAAAAACCACTCTTGTTGATGGACTATTAAAGCAGTCTCATACTTTTCGTGATAACCAGGCTGAGATGTCTCAGACCTTAATCATGGATAGCATGGATCAGGAACACGAACGTGGAATTACCATTACTGCGAAACAAACATCAGTTTATTATAACGACTATAAAATCAATATCATTGATACTCCGGGTCACGCTGATTTCTCGGGTGAAGTCGAACGTACTCTAAATATGGCAGACGGAGTGCTTTTGATCGTTGATGCGCAAGAGGGTCCAATGCCTCAGACAAAGTTTGTCCTTCAGAAGGCTTTGAGTTTACACCTGAAGCCAGTTGTTGTCATAAATAAAATTGATAAGCCAGCAGCAAGAATTGAAGAAGTAAAAGATGAAATTTCCGATCTATTTCTCGAGCTTGCAACAGATGAATCCCAGCTAAATTATCCGATTTACTATGCTATTGCTCGTGATGGAAAAGCTGGAAAAACCACTGACCTGGATAATGACCTTCATGTAATATTTGACAGTATTATAAATGATATTCCTGCTCCAAAAGTTGATCAGGATGCTGAAAAGGGCGCACAACTTCTAGTCGCAGCACTTGCAGCGGATAATTATCTTGGAAAATATGCAATCGGAAAGATTTTTCGAGGAAAATTGAAAAAAGGTCAGCAAGTAAAAATCTTGCGAACGATGTCGGACGGTCAAGTCAATACGATATCTAGCAAAATTGATCGAATATTCTCATATCGTGGTCTTGGAAAAGAGGAAGTGGCCGAAGCTGAAGCAGGCGACATCGTTGCTTTGACTGGTCTTGCCGATGCAAATATTGGCGATACTATTGCCACTGGTGATAATCTCGAGGCTTTACCAACAATAGAGTTAGAGCCGCCAACACTGTCGATTTATATTGGACCAAATACTTCTCCGCTTAAGGGGAAAGAGGGTGAGTTTACTACTTCTCGTCAAATCGCAGAAAGGCTTGAGCGAGAGCTAGAAACGAATATTGCACTTAAGATTCAGCCAGATGGGCTAGGCTATAAGGTTTCTGGTCGCGGTGAGCTGCACCTATCAGTATTAATTGAAACAATGCGACGCGAAGGGTATGAGCTTGAGGCTGGTCGTCCAGAAGTAGTTTATCGTGAGATTGATGGTCGACTCGAGGAGCCAATCGAATCATTGACGATCGAGGTGGATTCTGAATTTGTTGGTGCGGTATCTCAAGAAATGGGTATACGCAAGGCAGAGCTCAAGACTCAGGAACTTACTTCTACCGGCAGTACGCGCTTTACTTATGAAATTACCACGGCTGCATTAATCGGCCTTCGCAATAATCTTCTCACAGCAACGAAGGGTACTGTGATCATGTCAAGTATTCCATGTGGTTATAAATCTGTTGAGATGAAATACAAGCCAGAGCGTAATGGTGCATTGATATCATTCGAGGATGGTACTTCTACGGCGTATGCACTCGATGCCGCTCAAGCTCGTGGTGTCTTGTATATTCCACCACAGGTTCCAGTTTATCAAGGTATGATCGTTGGTTTATCAAACAAAAAAGATGACCTTGATATAAATATCTGCCGTGAGAAACAACTGACAAACATGCGTACACATGCTTCTGACGGCGCAATTCAGCTCACTCCGCACACCCAACTTTCTCTTGAACAATGTCTAGATTTCTTGCTCGATGATGAGCTTTTGGAAGTGACGCCAAAATCTCTACGCTTGCGTAAGCGTCAGCTTGATCCGATTAAGCGAAAAAGAGAGAATAAGCAAGCTTAGTTTTAGTCTTTGCCGTAAGTAGTGATATTATTTCATGACGTTGCTTGTGTTAAAATAATAGTATGTTGATTGATTCACATTGCCATATTCATGATTGTGAAACGTTTGATTTTGCTTTTTCACGTGCGCAGATTTCGCACAAAATGATAGAAAAATATCCTGATATGCCACGTAATAGGGAAGATTTCCTACCGGAAGAAATGATAAAACGTGCACATAGTAATAATGTAATGCAAATGATTTGTGTCGGCACCTCACATAGTGATTCTATACGTGCTTGTGAATTTGCTAAAAAAAATGAAGCAAAAGGTATTTTTTGGTCCTACGGCATCCACCCAGACGAAGCAAGTGCTGAAATAAATGCAAGTCTCCCAGTCGCATCTAGCCGACTTGTCGCCATTGGTGAGATTGGTCTTGATTACCATGGGAAGACTATCGCCGAAAATGGTCCAGATTTTCGCGAGAAGCAGAGAAGACTATTCGAAGAAATGATTCAGATTGCAGTAGATAATGATTTGCCGCTCATATTCCACATAAGAGAAGCTTACGATGATTTTTTCGAGGTGATAAAGAATTTTCCAAGGTTACGTGGAGTGGTGCATTCTTTTTCTGATTCGGATGCAAATATGCGCAAGTCACTAGATGAGGGGTTTTATATTGGTATTAATGGAATGGTGACTTTTTTGGATGATATATCACTACCGCCACTAGAGAGAATATTGCTTGAAACAGATGCTCCATTCTTGACACCGAAGCCATTTCGTGGTACAATAAATGAGCCGGCATATATAAAGAATATATGTGCCTTCATTTCTAAAGTAAAGGGAGAATCAGAGCGCCAAGTTGCTCAGATTACTACAGAAAATGCAAAAAAACTCTTCAATTTCTAGTTTGAGCGATATTCCGACTTTTGCAAAAAAGCAGGAATATAATTTTGACACTTTGGATTTGGATCTTTTTCGCGAGCTTAATCTCATTTCTGAGGAGATTGGACGATGCCGTTCGGAACATCTAAATTAAAAGATATGGCTTCAGGGCGTTTCGATCGTACGATCAAGCCTAATCGTTCGGCAGTAAAGATTGCCGAGAAACGCGTAATTTCACCTGCTGATCTCAAAAAAACTGAAACAAAGCAGGATCCAATGAAGGACATCATGAAAACCTCGAAGCGCGTAGTAAAAGCCCCTGTCAAAATGGCGACAGGATTCTTTCGTAACCTGTTTAAGACGACACCAACTCGTCAGAAATTGACAGAAGAAGATCTGATAAATGCTGAATCTCGGCTCGGTGCGACATTGTTCGGACCTGTTCCGGATGGTCATCGTCGAGAATTTTTCCGTTTCCAACACAATGTTTGGATTTATCATGAGTCATGGACGAAAGAGGGTAAAAATTTTGAATCCACCATTACTTATGAAGTGCGTGAAAATGGTGTATATAAATTGCCACTCGGCGGTCAATATATTAAAATTCAAGGTGAAGAATTAGAAAATTTCCGCAAAGCAGTACGCGAGTATCTAAAAGTGATCAAGCAGAGACTGTATTAAAATTCTACGATTTTATGTTTTGATTTTTCACCACTAATAATTGTAATAGTGGATTTTGCAACGTCAAAACGCTCAGAAAGGGCTTTTATTACAGCTTTATTTGCTTCGCCATCATGGGCTTTTGCATGGGTACATATTACAATCTCGCCATTATTTTCGGAGACTTTTTCGATTTTTGATCCTGGCTTTACTGTTACAGAGTATCTCATCGATTACATTATATCATGACCTTACAACAGAGGGAAAGGCCGCCTTTGTATTGACTTTTTTGCATATCTATGATATAATTATATTAAGTAGGTATTGCAGATAAATAGATGCTTATGTAACTTTTAAAATATTTTCAAAAATATTTGGGAGGTAAACAATATGATGTTTAATATTTTTCGAAAAGAAGTATATACCGGAAAGCAATTAAATAGAAGTCTGAGTTTTTGTAAGGAAATGTCATTCGCTTCGGATGCTGCGGAATTTTGTTTTAGGGAGCTTTCAAAAGAGAATGACAATTGTCAAAGCAGGAGACTGATAGTCTTTGTTCAAAATTGGGCTAGAGCACTCGAAGGTGAGCTGGTTCAAGGAAAAGGAGTGAATCGTCTAAAAGCAATGGAGATATTTGAAGTATTAGATAAAGGTGAATGGATGGCTAGATCGGAATATCAGTTTTGCAGGAAGTGCCTAATCCTATATTGGAAATACGCAGAGATGATAATGAATGAGGATGAAATAAAAGACTTAGAAAATGACTATATTTATAAAAAATTGCATACAGGTTGAATAGAGCGCCACTATTTGGCGCTCTTTTTCTGGCTACAAAAGAACTATCGTTTTCTTGCTTTTTTTCTTCTCTTGTGGCATAATATTTTTATGATTTATCTTGATCATGCTGCGGCTACACCTGTTTGTAAGCAAGCGCTCGTCGCGATGCTGCCTTATTTCTCTGATGAGTTTTTTAATCCGTCCTCTCCGTATCTTCCAGCAGTACACTTAAGGCGTAATTATGAATATGCGAAGAATCAAATTGCACACTCTATTAGTGCGAAGGGAAATGACATTGTTATTACTGCTGGCGCTACGGAGTCAATTAATTTAGCTTTCACTGCAATAAAGAATTTGGCGGCAAGTGAAGAAGTTCAGAAGAATATTCTTGTTTTTGAGATTGAACATCAATCGGTTCTTGCGGTTGCAGAAGTATACGCTGAAGAATATGGTCTTGAATTGCGTAAAGTTCGGACTGATCGGACGGGGATGGTTGATTTAAATGATTTTCGTCGTAAACTCGATGAAAATACAGTTTTTGTGACTGTTTCATTGGCAAATAACGAACTCGGAACTATTCAGCCACTTGCAGAAATCTCCGAAATAATTGAAAAAGAACAAATAAAGAGACTAGAAAGGGCTGAGGATGCTGACTCTCGGGGCTCAATTTTGCCGATTATGCTTCATTCTGATGCATCACAGGCATTAAATTTGATTGATATTTCAACCTCGAGATTAGGCGTTGATCTTTTGACGATCAATTCTGCAAAAGTGGGTGGTCCGAAGGGAATTGGTGCACTTTTTGTGGCGCACGGAGTGAAGTTGTCGCCGATTGTGTATGGCGGAGGTCAAGAGTCTGGATTACGTTCGGGAACAGAAAATGTTGCAGGTGTGATTGGCTTCGCTGCGGCGGCGACTGAAGCGAAAGAACATCTTTCTGGAAATCGTAAAAAATACGAAAAACTCACCCAAATTATGCGAAAAGAGCTAGAAAAAGCGCCAGTTCAACCACTTTTTCTTGGAAATAAGAAACATCAATTATCGAATTTCTTGCCAGTGTCATTCCCAGGCTTAGATGCTGAGCGACTAATTTATCTATTAGAGGATAAAGGTGTTCTCGTATCTACTGGCGCGGCATGTGCTGCAAATAAAGGCAAAAAATCTCATGTTTTGACTGCAATTGGCTTATCGGAAGCGGAAGTTGCTGGATCCTTGCGTATCTCCCTTGGTGTTTTAAATAATGAAGAAAACGTAAAAAAAGCAGGCGAGTTAATCGTTCAGGCTGTATCAGAAGAATACGAAAGGTTGGAAAATGACTAAAAATACTGAAGAAACCGTATTTTTGGGTATGTCTGGTGGCGTAGATTCATCACTTTCGGCCGTCCTTTTGAAGGAGCAAGGATACAAGGTGATTGGGGTTTATATGAAAAATTGGTCGCGCGATCTTCCTGGCATGAAATGTCCATGGGCAGAGGATTTGGCTGATGCAAAACGTGTTGCAGTACGACTCGGAATCGATTTTAGAGTATTTGATTTTGAAACCGAATATAAGCAAAAAGTCGTTGATTATATGTTGGAAGAATTCAAAAAAGGAAATACACCAAATCCAGACATAATGTGTAATCAAGAGATAAAATTCAAGTTATTTTATCGAGTAGCAATAGAACAAGGAGCAGATTATATTGCGACCGGGCACTATGCTCGCGTAGAGCAAGATGGGAACGGTAATTCAATTTTACTTCGTGCAAAAGATGAAAATAAGGACCAGACATATTTTTTGTACCGAATATCAGATGAAGCTTTATCAAGGACGATCTTTCCAGTTGGAGATATGTTAAAAACAGAGGTCAAAGCACTTGCTGCTGAAAAAGGCCTCGATAATGCATATAAAAAAGAATCAATGGGTGTCTGTTTTGTGGGTGAAGTCAGCATGAAAGATTTTTTGAAAGAATATATTGATGTAAAGACAGGCGAAATACGCGATATAGATACGAATGAAAAACTTGGCGTGCATGACGGAGCGATATTTTACACCGTAGGACAACGCCATGGATTGAAAGTGGGTGGTGGCTTGCCGTACTATGTCGTAAGTAAAGATCTCGAAAAAAATATCGTATATGTCTCGCGGAATCTAAATAATGCCGAGCTTTGGACAAAAGAGCTCGCATTAAAAGATGTATTTTTAAGAGGAAGTCATAAAAATGATAAACTTGAATCGATGGATGAGATTCAAGTTCGAATTCGCCATAGAGCGCCGCTAGTCGTTGCAAAAATATTAGAATATAATTCAAATGATAATACGGCAAAGTGTATTTTCGATACGGAAATAAAGCGTCCTGCAGTGGGACAGTCAGTTGTTTTCTATAGTAGTGATGAATGTATTGGCGGTGGAATAATAGCGTAACTTGAGAAACTATCAGAATGAAAAAAGCGACCAAGTATGGTCGCTTTTAAGGTGCGTTCTGTTATTTTAGTTTTTATAGCAGTTGTAAGAGATTAAGTATCTTACTTCGTCCTCGCTAGTCTGTACGCCATTCACCCACCAGCTCGTCGCAAAATTTCCATTGTAGTCAGTTTTTACCGTCTGCTGATCGACGTATAAAATCGCCTTTGGATTGCTAAACTTAATTCTTCTCGTGATGAAATAGTCAGCCTCGCTTACTGTACGTTGGCTATAATTCCAACCTCTCTCATTTCCGTACCAGAGCATGTCGTTTGATAAACGATCTGTTTCATTCCGCAGCCCATTACTGTTGTAATTTGTGGTCCTTGTCGAATTCGGAGTGGGTTTTGGCAAAGACGGGGGCTGCGGATATGGTTCCTGAGTAAAAGGTCGAATAGATATTGGTGGTTTAGCCGGAACGGATTGGTAGGCCGGTTGAGTACAAGATGGTTGCTGACAAGTTGACGGTTGGCAAATTGGCTGAAGAACTTCTTGTTGCTGAATAGTTTGAATAGGCTTTGAATCTGTTTCTCCTGGCGTGTAATATTGTTGCGTAATAGTAGTATTTCCAGTTGGTATCGTATTGCTAGGATAATAGATCTCTCCATTAATCACGATCGGCCCATCGTATGGATTAGTTGTGTAATAGTAGCTTTTTGCTTGCGTCTCAACTGGAAAACAAGCGACCGTCACGATAATTGTAATAATTGCTAAAATAACAGATATGATTCGTGTCTTTTTCATATAGACACCTCCTTTAAAGATACTAAACAAATAAAATAATAAAAGTTTCACATTCTATTATGTCATAAATCAAGAAAAAAGCAATAGTAAATACACGATATTAGCTATGAAATGTTTTTGTCAAAAGTCAATGTTAAACTCTCTTATCTGTTGTGATATAATTAATGCCATGAATGCAAGTGAAATTCGTCAAAAATTCTTAGATTTTCAAACTAAACGTGGACACAAGGTGATTATGCCTGCGCCTTTGGTTCTTGAGAATGATCCGACTACATTATTTACTGGTTCCGGCATGCAACCTTTGCTTCCATATCTTCTCGGTCAGCCACATCCAGAAGGAAAGAGATTATCTGATTCACAGCCATCAATGCGTCTTCAGGATATCGAAGATGTTGGTGATCCGCGTCATACTACAGTGTTTGAAATGCTTGGGAACTGGTCTCTTGGTGATTACTTTAAAGAGGAACAGATTCGTGGATTTTTTGAGTTTTTGACAAAAATCGTTGGTCTAGACCCAGAGAAAATATATGTTACTTGTTTTATTGGTAATGAAAAATATGGCATTCCGAAGGACACTGAAGCTGCTTCTATTTGGCAGGAAGTATTCAAAGAGGCTGGAATTGATGCGAAAATTGCCGAAATTGGCTCTGCTGCGGAAGGTGATATACGTGGTGTGAAGCCAGGTGAACACATTTTCTTCTATGACGATCATGAAAACTGGTGGAGCCGTGGTGGTGGAATAGACACTACTCCAATTGGTGATCCTTGCGGTCCAGATAGCGAAGTATTCTACGATTTTGGCGAAGATAAGCAAGATGAAAAGAAATATGGTAAGGCCCACCCTGCTTCAGATGGAGCAAGATTTATGGAGATTGGAAATCAGGTCTTCATGCAATACAAGCGTAACGAAGACGGATCTTTCTCTGAATTGAAGAATAAGAATGTTGACTTTGGTGGTGGTTTGGAGAGAATCGCGGCTGCCTCGATTGACAGCTTCGATGTTTTCAAGATCAGTTTACTGAAGCCAATTATCGATAAAATTGAAGAAATATCTGGAAAAAGCTACGATAACAACACAGACGAAATGAGGATAATTGCAGATCACTTGAGAGGAGCATACCTTCTTTCTGCTCAAGGGTTGAAGCCGAGCAATAAGCAGCAAGGCTATGCTCTACGTCGCTTAATTCGCCGAGCAATTTTGAAAGCTCTGGATCTTGGAATTGCACAAGACTTTATTATGGAAATTATCCCAATTATTGCAGAGAATTACAAAGATCTTCCAGACAGCATTTTGACAACGAGGGAAGATGCGATCAATACACTGGAAAAAGAGGAACGTGCCTTCCGTCAGACTCTCAATAAAGGTCTAAAAGAAATGCAAAAAATGGTATCTCAAGACGCGGATGGAATTTTGGATGGAAATGATTTGTTCAAGCTTCAGGATACGTACGGTTTTCCATTCGAAGTATCTGTCGAAGAGGCTTTTCGTCAAAATATTCGATTGTCAGATAATTACAGAGAAGAATTTGACGAGGCTTTAGCTGAACAACGCGAGCGAAGTAAGACTGCTAGCAAGGGCATGTTCAAGGGTGGCCTCGAAGATCATGGTGAAATGAGCACGAAATATCACACGGCGACACATCTTACACTAGCTGCTTTGAGGAAAATCGTCGACCAAGATATCCATCAAAAAGGATCAAATATTACGCCAGAGAGAATGCGTCTTGATTTCAATTTAGATCGAAAGTTGACGCCAGAAGAAAAACAAGCTGTAGAAGACCAGGTAAATGAATGGATAAAGGCAGATTTTCCTGTTACATACGATACATTCGAGAAGGAATACGCACGGGATGTTTTGAAGGCGGAAGGAATGTTCTGGGAAAAATATGAAGATAAGGTAAAAGTGTATACTATCGGCGATTTTGATAATCCTATTTCGCGTGAGATATGCGGAGGTCCACATGTTGAGCGTACGGGCGAACTTGGAAAATACAAAATCAAGAAAGAGGAGTCGTCGGCATCTGGAACTAGACGTATTAAGGCAATCTTAGAATAAAGAAAAAAGCGGCAATGGCCGCTTTTTTGAGCTTTTTCATCTCATTCTTTAATATATCTGTTATATAATAAAAATATGGAAAGATTATTAGAGTTTTTTACCCCAGAGAATTACTTTATTCAACTTAATATTAACAAAACAACTGAAAAAGTCTTCGGTCATGTCGAAATTATCGGTCTTCCACACGAGGATAGAATCCGACTCCATGCGAAAAATTTGAAAATAACAGAGGTAATATTGGATGGTGAAAAAGCAGCCTTTAACGCGCGTGACGATGAATTGATTATTGCTAGAGCACCACAGGAAACAAACAAGGAAAAGAAGGTAAAAATTTCTATTAAATACACCTTTGAACTAAGTAAAAATATGAACGGTTGCTATCTCTCAACCTATGAATGTACAGAGGAAGGGGAGAAAAAACCACACATTGAACGTCTTGTTTCGACTCAATTTGAAAGCCACTATGCTAGAGAATGTTTCCCATGTATTGATGAACCAGAAGCGAAGGCAACGTTTGATTTAAAGATTATTACTCCAGATGTTGAGGATGACGTAATTTCTAATATGCCAGCGAAGGAGAATCGTATACTTGAATATGAATCAGTTAATCCTGATTCTGATCCTAATAATGGCGTAAATATCGATACTAAAGTAAAAAAGAAAATCGTAACTTTTGAAACGACGCCAAAAATGTCGACATATCTGCTCGCTTTTTGTCTTGGACGTTTTCATAAAAAATCTAAGACCTCAGAAAAAGGCATCAAAGTAACGACGTATTGCACTCTAAATCATCCAGCAACATGCCTTTCTTATGCGAACGATGTAGCCACTAAATCTCTCGATTTTTATAGTGAAAAATTTGGAAAATATCCGTTGGGAAAGCTCGATCAAGTAGCTATTCCGGATTTTGAGGCTGGTGCAATGGAGAACTGGGGACTCGTCACATATCGTGAATCATGTCTTTTAGCGGATAAGGAGACGACGCACGAAAATAAGGAATATATTTCGACTGTCATCGCGCATGAATTGGCACATCAATGGTTCGGCAATCTTGTCACTATGAAATGGTGGGATAATTTATGGCTAAACGAAAGTTTTGCGAATATGATGCAATACGTCTGCATCGATGCGATATATCCAAGATATAAGATTTTTGAAGATTTCTTTACTGGTGAATGCTTTTCAGCGTTGAGTCGAGATTGTCTTCCAGGTGTTCAGGCTGTTCAGCAAGCAGTGAACGATCCAGAAGAAATTTCTACTCTTTTTGACGGCGCGATCGTCTATGCGAAAGGCGCCAGATTAATGCTTTGGCTTTATCGCCTTCTCGGAGAGAAGAATTTTTATCAAGGAATGAAAGATTATTTCAAGAAATATGCATATTCGAATACCACAGGGGACGATCTTTGGAATACAATGCAACAGTACGCTGATTTTGATGTGAAGAAATTTATGGATACATGGATTCTACAGCCAGGATATCCAGTTCTTACAGATGATGATCAGCAGCGATTTCTTTTGACTGGCACGACCGACGATAGTAAGTGGGAAATTCCTGAAGTGACAGACGACATGTCTGGTCATTATTTAATAAATTTGGCTTCCGATGAATTTGCGAGTAAGATTTCCGATTTTGCCAATCTTTCATTAGAGCAAAAATTACGCCTTTTCATCGATAGAATATTCTTAGCAAAAACGTCTATAGTTTCTTCTGCATCCCTATTGGACTTGCCGCCACAATTCAAGAAAGAAAAGAATTATCGAATATGGGAAATGATTTCGGGTGTTATTGGCAGTATGAAAATGTTTTATAGTCCAGAGGATGAAGATTATAATGATTTTCAAAAATATGTGAGCCAAGTGATCAGACCACAGATTGAACGTTTAGGTCTCGAAACACGTGATGGGGATAGCGACGACGAAGTAAAATTACGCGCGTTGGTTATTGCGAGCTCTTATTTCTGTAAAGATCAAGAAATAAACAGCGTCCTCGCAAGCCGATATAAGAAAGATTTAACTGAGTTAGATCCAGAAATGAGACAAGCAATCATGCGTGCAAAAATGCGCGAGACAGATGAAGATCTCTTTTCAGATTTTCTAGAAATGTACAAGGTCGAGCACTCTCCTGAAATAAAGGACGATCTACTGTCTGTTATGGCAGGGACAGAAAAACATGCAAAAGATCTATTGAAGCTACTAAAAAAGCCAGATATTGTTCGACCACAGGATCATATATATTTATTGGCATTTATGTTGCGCAATTATTATACGCACGCGGCAGCTTTTGATTGGATTATGAATAACTGGGAATATGTGAAAAAACTTACCGGTGAGAAAATGTTGGAAGATTACATTAAAGTACTTGCAAGTAGTATTAAGACAAAAGAAGAATCTGAAAAATATGACGAATTCGTAGCGCCATTATTAAATAACCCGACTCTTAGACGTGCAATTGACGTTTCTAAGGGTGAAATTGCTGCTAGAATACGCTTAATATCTCTTGACAAAGAGGATGTACATAGACATTTACAGGAAATTATATAAAAATCTAAAAAAAGTTTAAAAAAAGTATTGCAATATTAAAAGAAGTGCGATATACTAATGAAAGTTAAGCAAGTAACGGCTAGTTACCTCTGTCTAAAAAGCGAGGAAATAAAAGCGAGGTAAATTTCCAGTCTTTGGAATTATCGAGCAACGTTTCCGATTAACAATTTGACAACAGAAATTGTAGACGGATCTAGTAATTGATTGAACGTCGATTGCTAGTTAAGTCAATGCATAAAAAGGTTACAAGGGCACTAATAGTGGATGCCTTGACAATCAATACCGATGAAGGACGTAGAACTCTGCGATAAGCCTCGGGGATCTGAGAACGAGATTTGATCCGGGGATGTCCGAATGGGGAAACCTAATACGAGTCATGTCGTATTGCACTTACCTGAACACATAGGGTAAGGAGACGGGAACCAGCCGAACTGAATCATCTTAGTAGGTTGAGGAAAAGAGAATAACCAATGATTCCGAAAGTAGTGGCGAGCGAAATTGGAACAGTCCAAACCTTACAAGTTCTTTCTAGCAATAGAAAGTATGGGTTAACGCCTAATGCTTGAGAGGGGTTGCGAAATTAGATAATTTTTATGCTGAGTGTTTCTTTATGGAGCATTTAGCATAAAAACCGACAGCGTTAACTGAGCGGATTAAGTATCCTTAGATCTTAGCTGAAGTACTTGGAATGGTACACCACAGATGGTGAAAGTCCAGTAAGCGAAAAGGTCTTTTAAGGCTTAATATATCTTTTTTCAAGTAGGACGGGGCACGAGAAACCCTGTTTGAATCCGGCAGGACCACCTGCCAAGACTAAATATATTGATTGATCGATAGCGAACTAGTACAGTGATGGAAAGGTGAAAAGAACCCCGGGAGGGGAGTGAAATAGAGCCTGAAACTTAGTGCCTACAAGGTGTCGGAGCGAGTAATCGTGACGGCGTGCTTTTTGTAGAACGATCCAGCGAGTTAATGTTGTCGGCGAGGCTAAGTCAAATGATGGAGCCACAGTGAAAGCGAGCCTGAATAGGGCGACAAGTCGGCAGTATTAGACCCGAAACCGGGTGACCTAACCATGAGCAGGCTGAAGCGACGGTAACACGTCGTGGAGGGCCGAACCAGGGTACGCAGTAAAGTGCTTGGATGACTTGTGGTTAGCGGTGAAATGCCAATCGACCTCGGAGATAGCTGGTTCTCCTCGAAATAGCTTTAGGGCTAGCGTCATGTGGTAGCATATGGGGGTAGAGCTCTGAAAGGAACTGGGGCGGGCAACCGTACCCACTCCTATCAAACTACGAATACCATATGTGGTATCATGGCAGTCAGAACGGCGGGGCTAAGCTCGTCGCTCAAAAGGGAAACAGCCCAGACCATCGTCTAAGGTCCCTAATTA
>JAZLJF010000006.1:0-25622 GCA_045597305.1 Candidatus Nanosyncoccus sp.
ATAAGGATGGCTGGGGCATTTGGTGATTTTGTTCGGATGTGAACGAACCCGAATGAGGTGATAAATCCACGGACGAGTACGGTACTGTAATACCGGCGCAGTCCGACTGGATTTATTACTGAAATTCGGACGTGAGTTCAGTTGCGAACAAAATTACTGAATGCCTAGCCATCCCTTCAGTTGCGAACAAAATTAGTAAATGTCCAGCTATTCATTATAACGGATATCTATTTTTCGCTAGCCCAGATCGATACTTGTTCAATTTGTGGCAAAGGTGTTCCCGTCCATTCTTCTAGCACTTTTCCATCATTATCGACAGCAATTATTGTCGGATATCGAACAATATCGTATGTTCTGCAGAAAGATTCACCTTCCATTGTTTCCGGATCAATAGATTCAACAATCTTCGTACCACCAGTATCATGTTCAAAATCTTTTAGCCAACTACGAACTTCGCTGGCGTAATCAGTCGCTTCATTCCAGATAATCACTACTCTCATCGTTTATTCTCCTTTTTTATTTTTTGCTCCTTTATTATCTGCTCGAATTCTGCAAGTGATGTAAACTCCTGGAATACACTTGCAAACCTTACATAAGCAACCTCGTTTACTTCTGCTAAGACATCGAGGGTAATTTGACCAATTTGTTTCGAGGTAACTTCTTCGACACCGAGATCATATATCCGATTTACCACCTGATCTACTACTGATTCTACTTCAAGAGGAGAATTAAAAAATTTACCTACACTACGTCTGACAGACGTAATCAATTTATCACGATCAAATTCTTCCCTGTTTCCACTACGTTTTCTCACCATAATAGTAGGCATCTCAATACGCTCATACGTAGTAAAACGTATTTTTCCATCCGAAGTAACTCTGCGACGTCTAATCATTGTACCATCAACAGATTCACGACTTTCTAATACCTTGCTATCTCCTATTTTTATGTTTAGCACCCATCTCCTCCTTATCAATTTAGCACTCTCTTGATGAGAGTGCTAATGTTTATTTCTTTCCACGTAGTTTTGCTCTAAGGGAAGGTGGCACATCGAGGTCTTCTTCACCTTCTTCATTACGAATAGAGTCCCACATGTTTACTCTATTTTCTTTCGCAAAATCTTCCTGTGCAACTGTCGGCTTCTTTTCCTCTAAATCATGTAGATCTATGTCGTGTTCCGGCTCTGACGAGACAGAATCATTGACAACATCATTTCTTATCTCTGATACTTCAGTATTATCTGCGGCGATGTCGGTCGCTTCACGCTCTTTTCGGTCACGCTCTTTTGCACGATAGTAATCAGAATCAAAGCCAGTAGCAACAACAGTAATAACAACTTCGTCTTCTAGCTCAGGTCGAATTGATGCACCGAAGATAATATTTGCATCAGGAGCAACAGCACCAGTGATAACTTCTGCTGCTTCCTGAATCTCACTCATGCTCATATCGTATCCGCCAGCAACTGAGAATAGGACTCCACGAGCACCCTCAATTTTCACTTCAATCAAAGGCGAATCAATGGCTTGCTGAGCCGCAAGTACTGCACGATTCTCTCCGCTCGCACGGCCAATCCCCATCAATGCTGAACCAGCATCTTTCATGATAGCCTTCACATCGGCAAAGTCAAGGTTAATCAAGCTGTGCTCTGTAATCAATTCTGAGATACCCTGAACACCCTGGCGAAGAACATCGTCTGCAATCTTAAATGTCTCAAGCAAAGGCGTGCGTGGATCAATAGTCTGAAGTAAGCGATCATTTGGAATAGTAATCAATGCATCAACCTCATGAGAAAGCTTCTCGATGGCGACATCGGCATTAGCTTTTCTTTGAGCACCTTCAAAAGTGAATGGCTTCGTCACAACGCCGACAGTGAGGATATCGCGATCGTGAGACTCCTTTGCAACAATCGGACCGGCACCAGAACCAGTGCCACCACCTGCGCCAAGTGTAATAAATACCATATCTGCACCTTCAAGAGCTTTTCCAATGTTCTCACGGCTTTCTTCTGCAGCTTCACGACCTTTTTCTGGATCACCACCAGCACCAAGCCCTTTTCCAATATGAACCTTATTATCTGCACTAGAATGATATAGCGCTTGAGCATCCGTATTGACTGCTACAAACTCTACACCATTAAGGCCGACCTCTTTCATACGATCGACGGCCGAACCACCGGCACCACCGACACCGACTACTTTAATACTTGCTGTGCTTTCCACCTCTGTTGGCTTGATTTCAGGCATTTTATAAATCCTCACTTTACAAAATAATTAGTTTTATTATAGCACAAAACTATCCAATACAACCCCTATTTTATAAAATATGTATTCAGTAATTTATTCAGAATTTTTTGAAAATCTTACCTAGTATGCCACCCGATTTTTTTTCGGACTTTTTCTTATGTGGCTTTGACTTTGCCTGTATGTCTTGACCGCTCTCTGTCGCTGCAATAATAGCAAGACCAATTGCTGCGGCATATTCTGGCTTCTGAATCGCGTCTGCAACACCACCAAGCTTTTTCGGTATGCCAATCTTAATTGATGCTTCTAATGCTTCTCTCGCATAAACCGCAATATCCTTCAGCTTTGCTCCGCCACCGACTAGCACTATACCCTCCGGAAGCTTTCTATCGTATTTTGCGAGCTTCAATTCTTTTCTAATACTATCGAATATCTCCGATAAACGATCTTCAATAATCTGATTCACCTCTGCTCGAGAAAATACCATGTCTTCTCTGCCCCTATGGATCACTATCTCGCCTTCTGGATCTTCCCCGTTGAGATCTTTTGCAATAAATCGGCGTTTAATATCTTCTGCGATCTCGGTGTCAATTTTTAGCATGATTGCAAGGTCATTTGTAATATTATGTGATCCGACTGGTATTACTCCGACATACTGCAGGTCGCCTTCTTCGTAAATAGCTACACTCGTCGTAGCACTACCAAAATCAATAATTGCCACCCCATTTTCCATCTGTTTTTCCGTCAAGACTGCACGAGCTGCTGCGACTACACTTGGTACAAGCTTTTCTGCTGTCACTCTTGCTCGTTCGGTCGCTTTTCGAAGATTTAATGCGTTCGGTGCGAGAACCGATAGTACACTAGCTTTCACTTCTAAGCGTGAGCCTACCATTCCAATTGGGTCTTTTATTCCACTCTGTCCATCAAGTGTATAAGAAAGTGGCAATACATCTAGAATATCTCTGTTCGCAGGAACTCGACCGACAATCGAAGCCTGCTCGACACGATCTAAATCTGCATCTGTAATCTCATGATTATCTGGACCGAGAGCCACCATTCCTTCAGCCATCGTGCTCATGACATTCGCACCATTGATAGAAACGTAGGCCGAATTCACCTCATACCCACTCATTCGTTCAACTTCGCCGAGCATACGATCAATCGATTCACCTGGACCGGTAAGATTAGCGACTACACCTTTTCTCATGCCATTGTTTGGACCTTCGTTGTAGCCGACTACTGAAATTGCGCCGTCTTTTCCAACTGTCGCAACTACTGCCCTGACGTTTTCAGTGCCGACGTCTAATCCAACAGCGAATTTAGCAACTTCATCCATAAGCGTATTATAGCATAGATTATTATTTTGAACAAAAAACTATATCTAATCTTCGTCTGGGAGAGTCAATATTTCATAACCATCTCCGGTGACTAGTATAGTGTGCTCGCAATGACAACCAATACTACCATCATTCATTACTACCGTCCACCCACTACCATCGTTTGCGACATGGTTCGTAGCCTTTCCTAGAGACGACATCGGCTCAATACAAAGAGTATCACCCACTTTTAGCTGGTAGCCATGTCCTTTTCGCCCGTAATTCGGAACATCTGGAGACAGGTGCATTTTTTCACCGATAAAATGTCCGACATAATTTTCTATCACTCCAAGATGGCCTCGTTCTAATACTTTTTGAACTGCATGACCGATATCGCCAAGATGAGCACCTGGTCGAACTTGCTCAATTCCCTCGTATAGGGAACTTTCTGTCACGGAAATCATCTTTTTGACTGCAGGCGAACCTTGGCCTCCGACCAACATCGTAAAGGCAGAATCAGTATAAAATCCCTTATACTTTATCACCATATCAAAGGATACCTTGTCGCCGACCTGAAGAATATAGTCGCTCGGTGCGCCATGGACTAATTGCTCGTTCGTAGAAATACAAATAGCACCCGGAAATTTCTCTTCAAGCTCATCATACGCAACATCGGCACCACGTTTTATCACTTCGGATCTTACCCACGCGTCAATTTCTTTCTCGCTCATGCCGGGCTGGACGTAATTTCTCAAATCTCTCAACAAATTGCCGAGGATTTTTCCACCCTCACGCATTGCGTTAATTTTTTTACTCTCCATAACTTTTCTCTCGTTCTATTGCATCATTTTCTATTGCACTCGCCTCATCATCCCGCCATACTTCGGGTGACGATATTGTGTCCTGAATAACTTTTGTAATACGGTCAGTCACTTCATCAAAAGTACCAAATCCATCAATCTCAAAAATCGGGACATTTCGCTCTTTCAACAGAGGTAAAATTGAATAAATATTTTGTTCAAAGATTTTGAATCGTCGCTCTACAACTTCCATGGTATCGTCTGATCGTCCTCTTTCTTGAATACGAGAAAGCAGCTCTTCTTTTGGAACGTTCAAAATTATTGCAGCATTAATGTCTCCAAAAAAGTCTCGTTCTGTTTCTTGACTTTCTTTGAGTAAAATTTTTGCCTGTTCCTCGTCTCGTGGATAGCCATCTAAGACGATTTCCATTCCTTCCGCCTTCGCAAAATCAATCTGCTTATTCATCAGATCTACTACGGTCTGATCATCGACCAACTCACCTTTTTCTAGTATTTGGTCGAATTCACCAGTATCGCGAAGTACTTGACCGACAGAAAGCCAACGCCATCCATATTTATCTGCAATAGTTCGACCTTGAGTGCTTTTACCGCTTCCTGCAGGACCAAAGAATATTATCATATAACCTCCTTTAACCTTTCAAAAATCTCGTCAACCGTACCTACGCCGTTAACCCGTTTCATTTCAATTCCGTGTTCCCAGAACACCTCTTCAATATCACGTCTGGAAATCTTGAAGTCTTCGATTCTTTGTTTTGCTATTTCTATCTTGTCTTGCTCTCTACCACGCTCAGACAACCTTGCTATAACCTGGTCATCTGGAACCGTAAGCTCAATAATTTCATTTACACCTAGCTCCTCTACTGCCATCTTCGCCTGTTCTCTATTGCGCGGAAATCCATCAATAATAACATTTGGCTCTGTTCCAATTGTTTCCTTTAGTATTTGCAATACTATGTGATCATCAAAAAGCTCAGCCGTCTTCAATTTTTCTTGTACCCATTTTTCTTTGCTTTTACGAAGAATTTCCCCTGTCGAGATCCAAGGACAACCTAATTCTGTTGCTAGTTTTTGACCCTGGGTGCTCTTCCCACTGCCAGGCATACCAAATAATACGATTCGTCTCATAGGGATATTATATCAAAAAATCGCCGGTGAAGGCGATTTGAATTACTTTAGACCGAGCTTGATACGCTCATTCTTCTCAGCTTTACGAATTTCGCGAAGAATAGCTTTTTTGCGGCGTTCGCGCTTAGAAATAGGTTTTGAAAATCTGGTCTGAGATTTTGCCAAAGGCATAATACCGCTCTGAAGAACTTTGCGGTTGAAACGACGGATGATGTTCTCATTCGCCTCACTCTGGTCTTTTCTTGTTACTTTGATAGCCATATTGATGTTCATTATACCAGATAGCGACTCAAATTGCAACACTTAATTTAAGGATGCGCCCCTCTGTATTTCTAGTACCATTCCACTCATTATCTACCAATGTAATCCAAACATCGAGCTGCGTACCGGGAGAGAGATCAAGCCAATCATCATCTGCATTGAATGCTACTAGTTTGAAATTATTTCCATCATCATCTTTTACGATTAATCTAAGGTGCTGTTTGTCTTTTCCCATCTGCATCGTAGAGATAATCACAACGTCTTTTAGGCAAAAAATCGGCTCTGGATTCCCTTCCCCAAAAGGCTCCAACTGTGCAAGATTATCAATCAACTCAATGTCCAGCCCTGATAAATCCGTTAGCGAAATATCCTCTTTTACGTCAAAATATTTCTTCTGATCTGATAAGTGTAAGCTATGGTAATATTTATTAATTCTATCTGTAAATTCATCTAATTTTTCCTTCTGAAAACATACGCCACATGCCTCCGCATGTCCACCACCGGACACCAAAATATCCTGACATTCCTTCAGCGCTAATGCTAAATTAAAATCTCCGAAACTTCTCCCTGATCCCTTATAATTCTCGCCTACATCCGTCAAAACGAAGCTTGGCTTCTTATATTTCTCTGTTAATTTTCCAGAGATTATTCCGACAATCCCTTCGTTCCATTTTCCATTCACGATAATTACTGGATCTTCACTTACTCCAAATTCTTCTATTTCTTTTATTACCGCCTGCTGTTGAGCTCTCCGTCCGAGATTTAGTTTGTTCAGTTCACTCGCAATTTCACTCGCCTTCGCAGGAGAATCAATCGTCAAAAGTTGCAATGCATGCTCCGCAGTTTCCATCCTACCAGCCGCGTTCATTCTCGGTCCTATCTGGTATCCAATCGCCATAGAGTTCAATTTCTTTATATCTGCCACTCGCATTAATTCCTTCAGGCCCGGTCTACGCGTCTTTCCGAGCACAATAAAGCCATAATGACAGATAATACGATTGTCGCCTGTCAATTTCATCGAGTCGCAAATCGTTCCGATCATCGCAAGATCGAGCAGCCATTTTTCTTGACCTTCTGGAATAGCTCCCTCCATCGTTAGCGCTCTTGCAAACATGAATGCCACCCCTGCACCAGACAGATTCAACAATCCTGAAATTCCCTTATCATTCTCTGCCTTAATTCGAAAATCGGGACGCTTCGGGTTAATTACAGCCACCGCATCTGGTAATTCTCCAGATATCTCGTGGTGGTCAGTCACGATTACATCTACTTTCTCTTGCTTTAACTGATCGATTATCACATCGTTATTACTGCCACAGTCAACGGTGATGACGAGCTGAATTTTTTCATCTAAAACTCGCTCCACCAGCCGTCCACTCATTCCGTATCCGTCAATAAATCTATCTGGAAGCATTGTCGATACATCAGATATTCCCACCTGTCGAAGCGCATGCACCATTATCGCTGTCGCTGTTACACCATCAACGTCGTAGTCACCATATATGAGAATTTTTTCGCCTTTTTTCTTTGCTTGTAAAATCCGCTCAACGGCTTTTCCCATATCTGGCAATTTTTTCGGATCAGTCAATTTTTGATAGTCAGGATTCAAAAATTCCGAATCAATATTACGCTTTTCTAAAAGCTTCTTAAAAAGTTTATTCACCTTTTATCCGATAGTTTTACTTTGTTTTTTATTTCGATCTGATAATGTCTGGCTCTTTATGACCATACTTTGAAGCTCTTTCAAGAGTGGAAATTGCTTATTTGTCTGATAAATCAGGGTATTTCCTCTCTTTGTGACAATGAGGAATTTTCCCTTTTCAAGACGTTTTAGCTCTCTTTGAATGTTTCCAGCATCTTCCTTGATCAATTTCGAAAGACCGCGTACATGTGTCTTGAAATCAGGATACTTCGCAAATACAATCAGTATTTTTCTACGCACTCTCGATGTGATAAAGACATCCAACATTATTACCTCTTCTTTTCCTTTGTTTTATTATACATCAAAAATACAAAATTAATTATTTTTCACAACATTTTTACTGATTCATGAGGTGATATAATTGTAATATGTTTTACGAGGTCATCCCTATCCGTCAGTTTCACGAGTCAGGTAGTGTTCTTACCTATTCCTCTGATACAAAACTTCCACTCGGGACAATAGTAGAAATCCCGCTCGGTCGCACGAAAACATTCGGCATTATTTCTAAGGCTGTGAAGTCTGTCGATTTTCCGACAAAGCCAATTTTAAGAGTCGTATATGATACTCCTCTGCCGCCCCATATCTTGAAATCCATCTTTTGGCTATCTGACTACTATCTTTCTTCTCTGCCCGTGGTCGCAAAAATGTTCCTTCCGACCGGAATCGGCAAAAATCGTCGAAAAAAGACCCTGGACGACAGAACGAGTTCCAAGAATTTATGTTGTAATTCTTCTTCGGTAGCAAATACAGCTATTCCATTAAACAATGCCCAGAAAAATGCCCTTCACGCGCTGCAAGAGAACCCTAATACTACTAAATTATTACATGGCGTCACTGGTAGCGGAAAAACCAATATCTATCTCAAAATCGCTGAAAATGCCCTAAAATCAGGCAAATCTGCTGTACTTTTGGTACCAGAAATTGCGCTTACCTCACAATTAGTCCAAATATTTGAACAGACTTTTGCTAAAAAAGTCGTATTATTGCACTCTCGCCAAACAGAGGCGGAGCGCCACATCATCTGGGAGTCCGTCTTGAATTCCAATGAGCCGCAAGTCATAATCGGCCCTCGCTCAGCTCTTCTTCTCCCTATACGCAATATCGGATCAATTGTCATCGATGAGGCACACGAATCTTCTTATTTTCAAGAAAATAACCCCCGTTATTCTGCCCTTAGGCTCGCAAGTTTTATCGCGCAGTTTCTCAATATTTCCTGTATCTATGGCACCGCGACACCTCTTATTTCCGACTATTACCTAGCAAAATCCCGCAATGCTATTGTCTCCCTCTCTGAAAAAGCCAAAAAAACCGCAATCGTGCCAAATTTTCATGTCATTGATCTCTGTAATATGATGAATTTTACGAAAAATCGTTATTTCTCTGATATTTTGCTTGAAAAAATCTCCTCCAATCTGGAAAAACACCGCCAGACCCTCATATTCCATAATCGCCGAGGGTCGGCAAGCCTTACAATCTGCGAGCATTGTGGCTGGCAAGCTTTGTGTCCGAACTGTTTCCTTCCTCTTACTCTTCATACCGATAATTTCCAGCTTATTTGTCACACCTGCGGCTCTCATTCTAAGGTTCCGACTTCTTGTCCAGAGTGCGGCCACGTCGGCATTCATCATAAGGGTTTCGGAACAAAATTACTCGAGGCTGAGCTAAAAAAGTTATTCCCTAACGCAAAAATTATCCGTTTTGACGCTGATAACGCAAAAAATGACACATTAGACACAAAATATTCCGATGTTAAAAACGGAGAATATGATATCATTATTGGAACGCAAACTGTCGCCAAGGGACTAGATTTACCACTTCTTACTACTGTAGGTGTAGTCCAAGCCGACGCTGGCTTGTCTTTGCCAGATTATAGCTCAGAAGAACGCACTTTTCACCTGTTGACCCAGGTAATAGGACGCGTTGGACGCGGTCATTTGGATGCAGCCGACGTATTCATCCAATCTTATCAGCCAAATCACCCTGTCATCCAAGCAGCAATAGATGGAGATTATCAAGCTTTTTCATCTCATGTGCTTTCTTCTCGCCGAAAAGGTCATTTTCCGCCATTTTTCTATATCGCAAAGATATCTGTCACCTACAAGACAGAGACCAGTTCAATCAAATACATTAAGCTATATCACAAATTGTTAAAATCCAATGATCACCTCTACCTTTCTCAGCCAACCCCATCTTTTCACGAACGAACTAGCACCGGTTTCACCTGGCAAATTGTTGTACGCTCGACATCTCGTTCTCAGCTAGTATCCGCCTTACGGTCGCTACCAAGTAATTCAAAGATGCATTTTACAATTGATCCACCTTCTCTGTTGTAATGATGTCTAGTTTCTGACGAAGAGCCTCAATTATCGATCCGAAAAGATCAGTTACTTCAATCTTCCATCCTACTCGCTCTTCTATTCTTTTCCTCATCATTAAAATTTTCGAATTAAATACGACTAATTTCCCACTTCTCGCTCTCTCCACCTCGTCACAAAGATCCGTATCTTTGATTTTCTGATCACTTCTGATTACCTCTGCCCATTTCTGACTATCGGATTCTTCAATTTGTCCAGTCTGGCACCTTGCCTTTATTCTTTGATATGGTTCCGTGCGTGCTGTCCGATCGGAAATAATGATAAGTGCTTTTTCGGTATCTTTAATTAATTCCGGTAAATCCCAACCATAGCCAATAAATATTTGATTCGGATATTTCACTTCTAGATATTCCTTAGCGATCATCGAAATGGTCGGATTCGCTAATACTATTGCATCAATTTTACCAATATACTTTATCAAAAAATATTCCACCTCTGTAATTATTTCCCAATTCGTTTTTCCTAATATATCTCGTTCTGACCCTACGGTAATTCGTTTGACCGCTACGGGCAAATTTTCTTCTATTTCATTTCCTAATAAATGACCCGAAAATCCATAATCGAGCACTAAAACTGTCTTCATAATTTTTCCTCTTTTTTTCATCCTACCACTGATATTCTGTCCGTCGTTTCACTATTCCCCATCAATGCAATACGATCTCGATTAGCAGACGATTATAGGGTAAATATGGTATAATAAGGGCATGAAAGTAATCACTACTCCAGATCCCCGACTGCGCGCAAAATCGACCAAGGTTAGCGTGATTGATGATGAAATACATGACATTATCGCAAAAATGATCAAAAGCTCGATTGACTGGGAAAATGCTCACCCTTATGAACTCACTACAGCCATGGCTGCACCTCAACTTGGCATAAATAAGCGAATTATCGTCGTTCGTGACGATTTTGATGATAAGAAAAATAATCATTTCACTGCTCTGATTAATCCTGAGGTGATCAAAACCGAAGGAAAGCTCCAAAAAGATTACGAAGGCTGCCTATCTGTTCCAGAAATATACGGCCTTGTCCCTCGTCCTAAAAAAGCAAAAATTAAGGCACAGCTAGAAGATGGGACGGAGGTAAGAATCAAAGCTGAAGACTTTCTTGCTCGCACAATACTTCATGAAATTGATCACTTGAACGGCATACTCTTCATTGACCATATTAAAGACGACTCAAAAGCATTTTATCGTCTCAACGATAAGGGTGATCTCGTACCGGTTGCCGATTTCGAGACCGAGATCAAGCAGAATAAGGATCTCTTCCCTGATGAATAAGGTGAAAATTATCTTCTTTGGTAATGGTCTACTTGCAGAGGCAGCCCTAAGTGTACTAGAAAAGACTTGTGAAATTGTTTTCCATGCACACACGAAAGAGGATTTAGAGGAAGTATTAACTATCAAGCAAAATGACACCCACCATGAGATTCATGGTGTATTAGCATCATACGGCGTCATTATTAAGAAAGATGTGCTAGACCTATTCGAGCCAGAAGGAATTCTCAATATTCATCCGAGCATGCTTCCAGATTTGCGTGGACCAAGTCCGATCGAGACTGCAATTCTACGTGGCGATACGACTTTTGGTGTGAGCATTATGAAACTCGCACCAGCAATGGATGCTGGACCTATTTATTATCAACAAATCGTCGATTCTCTTGAGATTGATCCAAATTTCGCATCCCCTAATATCAAGAAAGATATTTATAATTCGACTGCGACTTTTGGCGCAGAATGGATCACGGAACACCTTGCTAGCGATACTCTACCTCCCCCTGTCGCCCAAGATGGCACCAAAGCTTCTTTTTGCCAAAAACTAGAAAAAACCATGTCGATTCTCGACCCAGAGCGCGAATCGTCCTCTGTAATTCTACGCAAAATTAATGCGCTTTCAGGCTGGCCAAAGAGTAAATTTGAATTCTTCGGTCACGAATGTATAATTCATGCCGCACATTTGGCAAATATTGCCAAATCACCCGATGTGGCTCTGCCCGAATTCGAAGATTTATCTCTAAGATGTTCAGATGGAAAGATAATTTTCGTCGATATTCTCCAGCCTTCTGGAAAAAAACCAATGGACTCAAAGTCTTTTCTCAACGGTTATAAACACTAAAGTTTCCTGCTTTTTGCTTGATTTTTTCTTTCAAATTGCTTATACTTAAGTTATGAAATTTGACGATAATTTTCTTTCAGAGGTGGGATTGTCAAATCTCCCAGAAGATCAAAAACAAGCCTTCTTGGAACATGCTCAGGAAGAGTTGGAAGTGCGCGTTGGAACAAAAATGAGCGAAGGTCTTTCTGATGCTCAGATTGAAGAATTTGAAGGAATCATGGAAAATAATCAACAGGTCATCCGCAAAGTCGTCGGTGAACTTGGTATGGATTTTCGCACTGATCCAGTTTATAAGAAAATTCTCGAAAAATACGGCGTATCTGAAGGAACTTGGGATATTATTAGCGAATATCTTTCTGTGAAATGGATTCAGAAGAATCGCCCTGATTATCACGACATCGTAGTCGCTACTCTTGAAGAGTTCAAAAACGAAATTCGTTCAGGCAGCACCAAAATTTTATAACATCTTTTCTTCAGATAATGCTGAAATTCTATAACGTCTTTTTCTTCATCTCACGTGTGAAGAATTTCAATCTATCGCCAATCTGAAGATTGATTTTGTGCTCCGTTTTCAGTGCAAGACCACCAATTTCGCCAGATACGAGCTCGTTCACGTCGATTTTTTCCTTCTGTACAGAAGATACTTCGACTTCGCCAATCACTTCTTTTGCATGGACTACTCTTGCGAGATAGCCAGATTTCACACTACCGGTCAACACCTCACCACCTGCAATAATTGATGTCTTATCCGTACGAAATACTCCTTCAATTTTCATCTCACCGACATCTTCTTCAACGATTTCGGCATCGAGCAAATCTTCCATTGCGTGTTTCGCATCGTCGAGAAGCTCATATATCACCTTGTAGCAACGAATAGGAACATTGTCTCTTGCTGCCATTTTTGCAATATTAGTCGGAACGGTGACATTGAATCCATATATCACTGTATTTTCACCTGTCGCCATATAAACATCGTTCTCTGTCACATCCCCTACACCAGTTGCAACAATATTCAATGTGATTTCGCCCTTCGTATCAATCAACTTCAAAGAATCTACAACAGAAGTGACAGAACCCAGCACATCACCTTTGATTAAGACATTGAATACCTTAGTATTATCAGCTGTATTCATCATGCGTAATAGATCAGATGATGTAACATTCGCGCTTGCGCTAGCATCAGCACTGGCGTTCGCATTGAGTAATGCCATTTTTCGAGCAGTTTTTTCGTCTGCAACTTCTATGAATCTGTCACCGAAGTTCGGAAGTTCCTTGAAGCCTGTAACCGTTACTGGTGTCGATGGAAGCGCTTTTCCCTTCGGCTTACCACGGAAATCTACCATCGTTCGAACTTTTGCATATGTACTGCCAGCAACAATAAATTCACCAGTTTTTAGCTCACCACCTGTGACAAGAAGATTCACTACGGATCCTTTTCCTGTCTCCATGTGACTTTCAATGACTAATCCTTCAGCTGGTATTTCTATATCGGCTTTCAATTCTTCCATATCAGCGACTAAGAGAATCATATCCAGAAGTTTATCGAGATTCTGATTCATCTTGGCTGAAATTGGAACCATTGTGATATCGCCACCCCATTCTTCTGGCTGAAGCCCATGCTGAGCAAGATCCGCCATCGTGCGTGGAATATCTGCGCCTTCGCGATCAATCTTATTGATAGCAACGATGATTTTTGCATTCGCTCCTTGCGCAAATTTGATTGCTTCAACCGTCTGCGGTTTCACACCATCATCAGCCGCCACAACAATCACTACGATATCCGTCAACATCGCACCATGCTGACGAATCGCAGCAAATGCCTCGTGTCCTGGAGTATCAAGAAAAGTAATTTTTCGTCCATCATGCTCTAATTGGTAGGCAGAAATATGCTGAGTAATACCACCAGCCTCGACCTCGACAGTCTTTTTATTCAACAAGGTGTCCAGAAGTGTCGTCTTACCATGATCAACGTGACCCATCACGGCTACGACTGGCGGACGTTCGGTCGCTTTCTCGGAAAGTTCGTGTCGAGACTCAGAAATCTGAGTCGCAGAATTTTTCTTTTCCAGACGAACCCCCTCTATGCCTAGCTCATCGATGATAATCGAAGCGGTATCAAAATCAAGACGCTGATTAATAGTCGCAACAATTCCTTCTTTGAATAGCTGTCCGATCAGCGTCGTGACGGTAAGTCCAAGCGCATTTGCAAGCTCATCAACAGTAATAGACCCTGCGATCTGAATGACTTTTTCTTGCTGATTCTCTTTATCCATTACTGTTCCTTTCTAGATTCCACATGTATATCTTGTAGCACACAAAATCCCGCCACCTTTTTATCTATAATATTCTATCATATCTGGAATTATTTGCCAATATATGCTATAATGCACATTAATGAACGAGTTGAACGATAGGGTGTACAAATTCGTACTTGTTGGGCGAATTTTCTTCTTTAGCATGATTCTTATTACTGCTATTTTGACCACTGTTACCGCGTCAAATGCTGCCAATTCTTCTTATATTGCCACACTAGAGGATCCGAATATTTCTTTCATATCTGAAAAAAATGACAAAAGCGATGTTGATATCCCAATCGTTGGCGATACCACAACGAATGATGATATTGATATTGCCAGCCAGACCGCAGGCGATGAAAATATTGATAGTGATGAAAAATCCATTGAAGAAAGCCAGATTTCTTCGCCGACGCCCGATAGTATCCCCAATACAGATCAATTCCCTACCCAACCAATTTATAATACGAGTGCATATTCAGAACCTGCAACACCAAAATCCAATCCTATTTACTTAGACGATAATCTCAAAAACCAACCAATAGATTATAGTCAAATCACCCTCATTGACGGCGAAGAACCGGAAGCCACCATTATTCCAGTTATCCCAAATAGTAGCGAATCGGAAAAATAATTTCCCCCTTGATTTTTCAGAGAAATAGCCTTATAATACACATATATTCCCCGGTAGCTCAATGGTGGAGCAAGAAGCTGTTAACTTCGAGGTTACTGGTTCGAGTCCAGTCCGGGGAGCCAAGTATAAAAAATAAAACCCAAAGGGTTATTTTTTTATTTTGAGACTCAAGGCGAGGAGTAAATAGTCCTAGCTCTTTTTCGATTAGATTTTTCAAGTTCACTCGTGTAGTTTTTTCACTTTTGACGGCAGCATCGCTTTTAGCCAATTTGAGTAAGTTGTTGCTCATAGTGGAGTATTAAACGCGTTTAGTGCATATTTTCAGGGCATAAACAATGTCAAATTTCTAGAACACGGGCTTAAAAATTGCGAAATTAAGAAATATGATTTATGATTACGACTTCAAAAGGAGTTATACTAGCAGGGTTTGCAACCTGTGGCAAAAGTATGCTTGGAAAAAAGTATGAAAATGTCCTAGACCTTGAATCAAACGTGTATAGGTATAAAACTTTTGATAAAAAATTATCCGTTGAGCAAAATAAAGGAACTAAACGAAAGGAAGATACTAGTTGGCCGCAGAACTACTACGATGCTATTAGCGAGGCTACAAACAGTTACGATGTGGTTTTAGTGCAATTAAAACCAGAGCATTTTGACTATTTTGATGCACACGGCATAAAGTATTCCATCGCATACCCTAATATCCATAGTTGGGATGAGGTAAGAAATAAATGCATTAGGCGTGGTAACAATGCTTATTTTATAACTAGATTAAAGGAGGTTTTCAAGCCATATTATAAAGATGCAATACACCGTAAATATGAGAAATTATACATACTTAATGGCGGCGAAAATTTAGAAGATATTTTAATACAAAATGGTTTCAAACTTATAAAAAAAGAAGGTGATTCAGATAAGGATTAAGTATCACCTAGCCCATCTTGACAACAGGCATTAATTGCAGTATAATTGGCTTAAGCACATTAACATAGGCGTTTCTTTAAGGAGGTGAGGATATGTCTAAGTGTATCTTTTGTGGTCGCACACAAGAAGAGATAAACGGTGTGAATATGCGAGCAGATTACCACAGCATTTATTGTAATTACTTATTCAAAGGCGTTATGTTGCCCTTCGTCTTTCATTATGACCAGAACGAAGGAAGAGTTGCTGAGGGTGCAAATATATCTTTCTACGAGGTGAATGCCTGCCAAGAATGCCTAATTAAAGGCTCTGGGTTCCGTGGATACGGAGCATTAGGTGCTAATGAATATTCCATTGGCTTTAACATTGCAAGTTATGATGAAATCAACAAAAGGGCGGAAGAAATTTCAAACGCACGCATATCTTGCAAAGATGGAAAGATTTCTAAATTAGAATCACAGATAATTTTTGCCCGTAAGCATCCCGTTAAAAACCTCTTAAACTGTTTATCTCCACTAAAACGATACGAACTCTAACAGGGTGCCGCCTCTTCGGAGGCGGTTTTTACTTCTATAAATTTGCATTTTTTGTCATTGTTTGCTATAATAGAAGCATATTCGACAACTAGTCGTTCTCCCAACCGAAAGGTCGGGAGGTATTTTTTATTTGATTAACTTCTTAAACCCCGCCTGGATTTTCTTGAAATCACCAGTGGAAAGTTTCCCCATACGGTTATAGAGGCGAGAAACACTCATCATTCGTATCTGGGAGAGAACAGCATATTCTTGCTTACCCCTAAAGTTAAACTCTGCATACCAAGTGCCACTATGCGGTTGAGATGTAAGTGGAATCGCAAAAAAGCACTGGTGGCTTAGTTTCTTAAAGATTACTACTGGCCGAGAAAAATCTTTGTTTTTACCGTTAATTTCTACACCAACATTTTTACCAAGTGCCGCCCACCAGATTTGGCCTTCTGAAAATTTCGTGATGGCACCACCCTTGTGAATCCCATCTTTTACTACCATCCACTCTGAAAACTCATTTTCCATAATTACTCCTTATTTTATCATACTTCCACTCTTCCCAAAAGAGGTGGTGGAGAGAAAACCTCTTTTTCAGCCCGCCGCCATAACAGGGATGGGTAGCTTAGTTTTGCGATTAGCAACCCTCAATAATCCTCATTACCCTCTAGTTTGTCATCTGTAAACAGGTCATCCTCATCCGTATCCTCGACCTCTTTTTTCAGCATCTTCCTCAAGTGACCTCCGTTCTTCTTCCTCTTCACACATCCAGCAGAGGAACATCTCGGCCGCATTGGCAAGAGGTTGAACACAGTTTACGCAGTATCTAGGCTCTTCTTCATAACTTATACACAGTGAGCTTAGTTGTCTGGCCTCTAGTAGATTGGACCACTAGCCTTATAAAAAATACTGGCTTCGAGTATAAATTCTCCAGCCACGTAATTACCCCTCTTGTTGTCGCCATAATTATTACGCTTATCGAACTCATTTACGTATCTATACGCAAGCGAAAATAATCACTCCGTATTTCATTTTCGGCTTTTACCCTTCCCTGTTTTTCCAGATTTTCCGTTTTTTTCGTAGCGCACAAAGCCAATTACTGCTGATATAACCTCAATTAATGTCATGATGCATAAAGCATAATTTCCAGTCAAAAATGTGTACACAATGTATGGAGTATTTCCCACCGCATTACCTAATTTGATCCATTTTACATGGCCATACCACAAAGTGTATGTATAAATTAACGAGCCGATATATGGCAAAAGTGACAGCGGTCCGGACCATGTCAGAATAGTGAATCCAGTCATCGCCACATATAGCACAATTAAAACCCAAACTGGCGTGCGTTTTTTGTCGAATTTCGTGACGATGATATCTCGCACAAAACTCGTCACTGCCATCAATGATCCAGTAAAAGCACCCTTGACTAAATATTGTGACACGATAAACATCTCCGAAAGTGTCTGCAAAATCATCAATGGTCGCTTCTTTCTCAGCTGCATACTGACTACAGTGCAGACCAATGCAATAATGCCAAAAGATTGCTCTAACATAATTGTCCAGAAATTATCCATATATAAATTATAACATAAGCACAAAAATATCACTCATCACTGAGTGATATTTTGTTCACTTAATTAGATAATTAAGCTATTGTAAGAGAAATCTTACGACCCTCTCTATCAATATCGAGAACCTTGAATTCTTTTCGCTCATTGAGAGTGAAAACTTTCTCTGGGTCTACGTCGTTACCTTCGCCGAGCTCAGATACATGAACAAGTGCTTCTACAGCTGGAGAAATCTGAACAAAAGCGCCAAATGGTGTGATACGAGTAATTGTACCTTCCACCTTTGAGCCTTTCTTTAGATTTTCTACCTCTGATAGCCATGGATCATCTTTTAGCTGTTTCATCGAAAGAGATAGGCGTTCCTTATCGATTGCGATAATCTTTGCTTCAATCGTTTCACCTGCTTTAACGTAATCAGATGGATTATTCACTCTTTCCCATGAAATTTCAGAGATATGGATCAATCCTTCAATGCCGTCGACATTTACAAAGACACCGAAGTCAACAACACCAGTGACTAGACCCTTTACAACATCACCGACTTGCATTTCTGAAAAGCGTGCAGAAAGTGCATCCTTGACAGCTTCTTTCTCAGAAAAGATCAATTTATTATCCTTCTTTGATGCATCCAAAATACGAACCTTGATAGATTGACCAACAAGTGAATTCAATCTCTGAAGAATTTCGTCTTTGTCAGCTGAACCGACGCGTGGATAGTGCTCTGCCGAAAGCTGAGATACAGGCAAGAAGCCTCTGATACCTTCGTATTCGACCAAAAGACCGCCGCGATTTGCGTCAAATGGAGTAACCTCGACAATTCCACCGGCTTCAAGCTTTGCAGAAATTTCGTCCCAGCCCTTATCCTTTACAGCTTTTCGCATAGAAAGAAGAACCATACCATCATCCATTTCTGCGTCAATCACAGAAGCGGTGACATCCTGTCCTACTTCTAGCTCACGAGAGAAAGATGCTTCTCTGCGTGGTACCATTCCGACACCGTTTGCACCAAGATCAATCAAGATCTCATGTTTCTTGACGGAAATAACCTTTCCATCGACAGTGTCCCCAACAGTTAGTTGTTTAATTGAATCGCCACTTTTCTCTAGCAATTCATCCATAGTAATTTTTTTGGCATTTGCCATTTATAATTTTCCTTCCTTTAGACTCGTTCAAGAATCCTTAAATGATATCTCCCAAAAATAAAAACTCTTGAACGAGCCTAAGTTATAATTATTTTATCAGAGATAGACTGTTTTGTAAAGAGGTTATGTAATTATGGTATTTTACTATTTTATGAAATGCTTATGCTATAATACTTTTATGTACTTAGCAATCGACATCGGTGGGACGAAGACTCTTATTGCATTATTTAATAGAAGTGGTCGCATCGTTAAAAAGTTTAAATTCAAAACTCCCATTAAACGAACGGAGTTTCTTGCCGTTTTGGAAAGTTCGCTCATTCCCTTTTCTCAGAAATATAAGAAGAAAGTTCGCGTGATCACAATCGCTGTCCCCGGCGCTGTTGAAAACAATATCGCAGCAAAATTCGGAAATCGGAATTGGAAGAATCTCGACATCGAAAAACAAGTAAAAAAATTGTTCAGTTGTCCGATTTATCTTGAAAACGATGCAAATCTTGCCACAATTTATGAATCATCGTTCCATAAAGGCCTCAGTTTATACCTTACTTTTAGTACCGGTATTGGCGGTGGTCTTGCTCGTCAAAGTATCTTAGCCCGTAATTCTTCGGACCTAGAGCCTGGCCACACAATTTATATCTGGAACAATCTCCCGACAGAGTGGGAAGACATCGCCTCTTGCGCAGCAATTGGAAAGGATTATGGCTGTGAAGCCACTTCAATTCGTGGCGAAAAGGCTTATACCGACATAGCATATCGTGTTTCCATTGGACTACCCGAATTAATCCAAAAATATCACCCTGATTGCATTATTATTGGCGGTCCACTTGGAAAACAATTCCGTCACATCAAAGATCAACTTCACTACAACATTCATGTTCTTATGCCAAAAACTAAGATTTTCCCGAGAATTGTCGCTGCTGAGCGCCCAAAAGAATCCGTTATCTATGGTAGCTTTCTTTTCTCTAAGGCTATTTATAAAAAACTTTCGCACCGCGGACAGTGATAATTTCCATCTTTTGTCTGATACATCGTAATGCCACATTTTTTGCATAATGATTTTTGATGCAACCATTCCCTGTAGGAATCAATTTTCTCCTGCATAAAATCTTCATCCCATTCTGGGATAATATTTGCAAGTTTTGCATCATTTTCTGCCATTTTCCGATATTTTAAATATACCGTTTTTGCCATCTCCCAGGCCTCAGATTCGATTTTTATCAATTTGACATGTGTTTGATAGGTTTCATGTCCACAAAGCGCGTGGCCGAGCTCATGTAGCGCGAGAAGGCCAAAATTATGTTGGGGTGGACCCAAAAAAACGACTTTTTGTTTTTTGCGCATCTGAAACGCGAATCTCGGCTGACTCCAACGAAATTCAATACCGGGATAATCCATCTCTAACCTCTTAACAAAGTTATCTATTATCGCCACTCCCACTCAGTTTGCCTCTCTTTTTTCTACTTTCAGCTTTTTTGAGGTTCTGTTTCGCGACTTCAGAAAAAGGCACGCCAAGATATCTTGCTATCGTCGCAGTGTACCACAAAACATCACCTAATTCCTTGACGATTTCCGTCCGATCTTCAGGAGAAATGTAGCCATTCTTGTCGCGCAAAATCTTCTTGAACTTATCCGCTGTTTCGCCAGCTTCCCCAGCAAGACCCAGAACCTTTTCCAACATTCCGACAGGTATGATCTCGTTGACTGGATCACAAACATCGTACTGGATTATCTCCTCTTGATACTTATCGAATTTCATTATACCTCCTATTACCTCTTATAATAGATAATCATTCCTCTCTTTGCAAGCATAAACAAAAAACGCCCCCACCGGGCGAATCTTCATGACTTTGAGCATCTCGCAGTTTTACATGCTCAAATTTCCTCCATTATATATCACCAGATGAATAAAATCAATAGCTTTTTCTTTCAAATTTCCGAACGCTCGTTCGGTCAAACTCAGCATATTATAACATATTTTTTGCCAAAAGCATATTGACAAAACGAAAGCAGTATGCTATAATCTACTCATACACCCTTATCAGGGCCTGTTTGTTTATTAGTTAATTCGGTGGGCAGAATGGAGCAATATGGCTGGTACTAAAGCTGGTGGCTTAAAAGCTGCTGAAACCAACCGTACTAAATACGGCAAAGAGTTTTACTCTCAGATTGGTCGTAAAGGTGGCAAAAATGGCCATACCGGTGGCTTTGCTGCTAACCCTGCACTCGCTCGCATCGCTGGTGCTAAAGGTGGCCGCATTTCCCGTCGTGGTCCTGCAAAAAAATCTGTCTAATATAGACTCTGTCTATTAGTTAAAGGAGAGGCTTACTACCCTCTTCTTTTTCTTTTTGGTATTGCTTTTTTCGCCTTATGACATATAATAGTAAAAGTTGTATGATCCAAAAAGGGTTGGATTATTAATCAATGTACATTTGAAGGAGGGTGTTCTATGAAAGATAATTTCATACTGGTTAGCTCCAAGAGGAATGAATCTCACGATTACATTTTCTTCTCTTCTGGGAAGATTCAAGAGGCTTATTCCGCCATAATTGCGCGTCAATTAAATGATGACAAAGTGGAGATAGGTGTTGCGCTCATCGATATGAATGATTGTATTATTTACTTTTTTAATTTTAAGTCCGATAGAATTATTCAGCTCTACAGAGCGATGAATCTTCTTCATCGATGCACGACGGTGACAGAAGCAAGTATTAGAAGATTATTTGAAATTGTTTTTTAATTGCTTCAAGGAGGTTCTCTAATCAGACCCGCTCCTCGATTCATTATTTCGAACGTTCTGATATAGATATATTCGAAGTACGAAGTAATATATTTGCACATTCGTTACCGAATAATGCATTTTATCAAATAATGGATACTATCAATGAACTAAATATAGATATAGATTCCAGCGAACTTCAGGAAGAAATTACAGTGTGTTACATTCCACAATATAAAGTCGCCAGGTAAAGTATCTCCCACAAAAATAACAAAAAAGCCGGTATTATGAGGCCGGATATTTACCGATATGTTCATCGGTCAAATGTGGATAGTTCAATGATAAGTAGTATAAAACACCTATATTATTTAAAGGGACGCAAGATGTGTCCCTTTTTCATGTCTAAATCCCATTTTTAAAATATCTCAAGTTAGCACAAAAAACACCCAATTAATTAGGCGTCTTAATAAAAAATGGTGGAGTGTCCACGCGGGGGAACGCCGGACACCCCATGTATGATGGTGGGGTTATGTGGACTTGAACCACAGACCTCGTCATTATCAGTGACGCGCTCTAACCAGCTGAGCTATAACCCCTTTTCTAAAAAAATGGTGGAGCAACAGGGATTCAAACCCTGGACCTCCGCCTTGCAAAGGCGGCGCTCTAATCAGCTGAGCTATTGCCCCAAATACTTCAGACCAAGAGTACTGACTCTCGTCCTTTTCTGCTAATGTCAGGGCGGAAATACATAGTATTCCTTCCCTTCTATATTATTTTACACTATCTTTATTAATAAATCAAGTGTATAATGATATTATGAATTGGAATTTTAGTTTTGGCTGGTTCATGCTAGGTCTCCTTATTTTTATTGCAGGAGCTGTCGTTGTTGTAAAATACCAAACTATTGCCGATCGTCTCGCTAGTGGCGTATCATCTTACGAAAAAGTGAAACTATTTGGCATTATCACTGCAATAGTTGGGTTCCTAGTCATGGCGAACCTCCATACACTTGTATTATCTCTTCTTGTTAGTTTGATATTCAAAAGATGATTCCTTTTACGGCTTGAATATTCCGTATAATATACCAGTAGATAGCTCCGGATCTCTTTCTTTTACCATTTCATCAACTGTCACAAATGTGTAACCATCAGCAATTAAACCATCAATAATGAGACCCACAGCATCTACTGTCGTGTCATAGACGTCATGCATCAGTATCACCCCTCCATCAAATATATTTTTCTTTATTTCTTCCCTAATCTGTTCTGAATTCCGTAGCTTCCAGTCTAACGAATCAATTCCCCAACCCATCAAAGGCTGCCTTATAACGTTTCTAGCGGCACTGTTTAAAGACCCGTATGGTGGACGAATATATTTAATACAATGGGATTGATTTAAGGTGCCACAAATTACATCTTCTGCCATAGTCACTTCGCCTTCAATAGCACTAGCTGATAAAGTCGCAAGGTTCACATGGTTCATAGTGTGACTTTCGACTTCATGACCTTCAGCACGTTCGCGTCTAATAATGTCTGGAAAATTTGACGCATTACGTCCTAGTACAAAAAATGTCGCTCTGACACCTTTGCTTTTTAGTATATCAAGTAGTCTTGATGTATACTCAGATGGACCATCATCAAAAGTTAGCGCGATTAGCTTTTTCTCGGCCAAAACGGGTTTCGCCTCCCAAATATTACCAAATTTCATCTCAAGTGCCACCATGTCTGAGTTAATTTCATTATGAACACCCGGGATTGATTCTGGCATTATTACATTATTGCGCAAAGGCTTACTTATTGAAATTGTAACCCATATTGAAGTAGCCGTAAAAACACCAAGAGATACAACAGCAGTCAATATTGTACATAATCTTTTTATTACTCTTTTCCGACGGATTTTATTTGTCCTAACTGTTTCTGAATATGGAAATTCCTGTTGAACGGATCCAGAATTTTTCGTCATTCCTCGCCAGCTTTCCCCAACGCGCATTGCCTCGCCCACTCATACATTGCAATTCCAGCCGCAACACCTACATTTACACTTCTAGTCGATCCCAGGCTTTCTATCTCAACAATCTCATCACACTCGCACAGAAGTTCATCAGAAATACCATTTCCTTCACTACCAAATATTAAAGTCGTATTCTGAGCGAATTTCTTCCGTGCCAAAGGCTTCACATCTGGTAATTTACTATTTTCTGGTACATGATTTTCTATCGCGATCAATTCGCGGTTATTCGCTTTTTGATCCGCCAAAAATTCTTCCGTCGTTTGCCAATGACATACTTCGATATACTTATCCGTACACATCGCACCACGACGATTATATTTTTTCCGACCGATAATATGAACTCTCTGAACATTGAAATTATTCGCACTACGCACAATTGTGCCGATATTAAAATCGTGTTCAACATTCTCTATTGCAACCTCGAGCCTAGTTCGCTTCTCTGCGAGTCGAGAAAAAACCTCCTCATTCGAAAGTCCTTTATATTCATCGACAAGATTGCGGGTGTCTTCTTCCATAAGTGTATTATATCACTAATCAGATACAATATTCACTGAGTTTGTCCACAAAAAAACACCCTTTCGGGTGATTTTGTTTAACAATTCGGTTGTGCAATTTAGAGCTGAATCATCTCAGCCGTAATTGTGCTTGCTGTCGGATCGTCGGTAAACCGATGATTAATGTTATGTTTCAAGCTTACAAACATAACCCGACCGACCTAGCTACAAATGTGGGTCACCCCAAGACATTTGCGCATCAAATCCTTCTCTAGAAAGGAGGTAATCCATCGACACGTTCTCGTACCGATGCCTTGTTACGACTTAACCCCAATCATCTCCCCCACCTTAGGCCGCCGAAACGGACTTCGGGTGTTGGTGACTCTCATGGTTTGACGGGCGGTGTGTACAAGACCCGGGAACGTATTCACCGCAACATGCTGATTTGCGATTACTAGCGATTCCGACTTCAAGGAGGCGAGTTTCAGCCTCCTATCCGAACTGGGACCGGCTTTGATGCGATTTGCTTCATCTCGCGACTTCGCTTCGCATTGTACCGGCCATTGTAGCGCGATTCTAGCCCAAGGCGTAAGGGAAATACTGACCTGACATCATCCCCTCCTTCCTCCCCGTTACCGGGGCAGTTTCAGTAGAAAAATCCAACTACTGACAAGGGTTGCGCTCGTTGATGGACTTAACCAAACATCTCACGACACGAGCTGACGACGGCCATGCATCACCTGTCACAGAGTTCCCGAAGGCACAATCTACTTTCGTAGTTCTTCTCTGGATGTCAAGCCTTGGTAAGGTTTATCGTTTAGCATCGAATTAAAGATCACGCTCCACCGCTTGTGCGGGTCCCCGTCAATTCCTTTATGTTTTAATCTTGCGATCGTACTACACAGGCGGGATACTTAACGCGTTAGCTTCGCTACGGAAGGGGTCGATACCCCCCACAGCTAGTATCCATCGTTTACGGCGTAGACTACCGGGGTATCTAATCCCGTTTGCTCCCTACGCTTTCGTGCCTTAGTGTCAGAAACGCCCCAGTAACCTGCCTACGCTATCGGTGTTCCTTCTAATATCTACGGATTTCACTCCTACACTAGAAATTCCAGTTACCCTTGACGCTCTCGAGATGCCCAGTTTAGATAACAGTCTGAATGGTTGAGCCACCAGATTTCACTATCTACTTAAACATCCACCTACGCAACTCTTTACACCCAGTCACTCCGGATAATGCTCGGATCCTACGTATGACCGCGGCTGCTGGCACGTAGTTAGCCGATCCTTATTCATAAGTTACCGTCATATTCCTCGCTTATAAAAGCAGTTTACGACCCGAAGGCCTTCGTCCTGCACG
>JAZLJF010000007.1:0-25619 GCA_045597305.1 Candidatus Nanosyncoccus sp.
AACGAACCCGAATAAGGTGATAAATCCACGGACGAGTACGGTACTGTAATACCGGCGCAGTCCGACTGGATTTATTACTGAAATTCGGACGTGAGTTCAGTTGCGAACAAAATCAGTAAATGTCCAGCCAGCCATTTGCTAAAACAAAATTATTGAATTCCTGATCGACTATTTACTTTTTTAAGCATAATCGTTATACTATGAATAGAGGAATAGAATATTTTTTATGAATCCAGATAAAAAGCAAGATAATCAGTCTCAGGTTGAGCCAAATGGCGAGCCTATTCTTGATAATTTGACAACTACCTCACTAGAGGCTGCTGCTTCAGATATGAATTTAGATTCTACTGACGATGTGAGTGTTTCACAGCTCGATCAAGTCGCTGCTGATTTGACTTCGGCGGCAGCTGGTGGATCGGTTTCGATGATGGGGTCTACTGTGGAAAAAAATGATACGGAAGAAATTGGCCAAGGTAGTACTGCTTCGATTGATGAGACAACTGGGCTTGATAAAGTTGAGGCAAATGATTTGTCTGAGGTGTCAGAAATAGCAGAGTCTTCTGGGCAGTTGGAGACATCGCAGGCGACAAAGACTTCGGAGACTTCAGAACCACCAGCTGCTACTGTGGCGGCTTCCGATCAAAATGAGTCTGTATCTCCTGAGACTCCGAACGTGTCTTTTGGTGCTGTTGAAAATCCAGATTTGTCAGATGTGGATACTATATCGAACTATACGGACGCAAAACAGGAAACGAGTATTATTAGTAGTGATAATGCTCAATCTGGCGGAGTGAATGAGAATACCGGTATTGATTTTACAGAAGACAATCCTAATGAGGGACCTCTTATTGAATCTGATTTGCCCGAATCGTCTTCGGCGAGTTTTATTGGAGATATGCCGAAACCAAAAGAAGAGAAAACAAACTATGAGGACGATGAACCACTTGTTCCGGCGGACCCTGTTCCTGGCTCAATAGGGAGTGCTATTGAATATTCTGAGGATGCTCCAAATCATTCTGTCCCAGTCAAGAAACCGTCGAAGAAGTTTTTCTCGAGAGATAAAGAGAACGACAATGATATTACGATTGGAAAAAAGACGGTCGATACGAAAAAGATTCTGATTATTATTGGAGCAGTATTATTAGTTGCCGTGGTTGCTTTTGTGTTATTCTTTGTACTTGGAAATCCGTCAAAAAGTAGCACTGTAAAAAAAACTACTCAATTAACTACGTCAAAAGTAGTAGAAACAAATTTAATCTGCAATAAAGAAGGTGATGGAAAAGTATTCACCCAGTATCCAGATATTACAAGTGGCTCAGAAGAAATAATTGCGATGTATAAAGATCGAATGCTCATAAGCTTTGGTGATAATCTCGAGCTAAAATACGATAGTACTGATATTGCGGAATCGCGTTTGTCAGAGATTCGTTCAAACTATGCAAAACTTTATTCGAGTTTAGATTATTCCACAGATCCGTTCGGCACTTCTTTTAATAGTAAAAATGGCACAGTTTCTATTAGTCGTCAAGCTGATGGCGATAAAATTAATACGGCAAGTGCAAAATTGCTTGGCATTCCTGTTCTTAAGGGAGAATTGTTTGATGATATTGACTCTCTACAGGAAACATTTGAGCTTCAGGGCTTCACTTGCTCGACTAAATAGTTTTATGGTATAATATAGATATGTCGAAGATATATCTTACCACTGCTATTCCTTATGTGAATGGCGCCCCACATATTGGCCATGCGATGGATTATTTGATCGCAGATACTTTTTCACGTTATCAAAAGGAAAAAGGTAATGAGGTGCGTTTCCAGGTTGGTACTGATGAACACGGAAATAAAAATTATAAAAAAGCAGAAAAATTGGGTATTCCTATTCAGCAATTTGCGGATGAAAACTCAGCAAAATTCAGGGAATTTATTGAGAAATTGAATGTCGAATACACGGATTTTATTCGTACGACGGATCCTGATCACGGGAGGCGTTGTCAGAAAATTTGGGAAAAAATGGCAAATCATATCTATCGTGATTCTTATGAAGGATGGTACTGCGAAGGATGTGAGAGATTCGTTACTCAGAAGGAATACGATGAAAATGATGGAAATTGCCCAGATCACAATAAGCCATACGAAAAAATTAAGGAAGAGAATTATTATCTTAGAATATCCGATTTTAAGGAGAAGATAAAGAATGCGATTGAAACCGGCGAGATGACGATTTTACCAGAATTCCGCGCAAAGGAGATGATTCGACTGCTCGCTGATAGTCCAGATGTATCTATTTCTCGTCCGGCAGAGCATTTACCATGGGGGATTCCAGTACCAGGCGATGACTCGCAGGTTATGTATGTCTGGGTGGACGCGCTTGTGAACTATATCACAGTTTTAGGCTATCCTGAGAACGATATTTCCGATTATTGGCCTGCATTTGTGCAATTTGTAGGTAAAGATATTTTGCGTTTTCATGCGATTATCTGGCCGGCAATTTTGCTCGCATGCGGATTACCGCTTCCGAAGAGGATTTGTTCACATGGCTTCATTCTTGCTAATGGACAAAAAATGAGTAAAAGCATAGGAAACGTCGTCGATCCAATTGAAGTCTTGGAAAGCAAGGGACTTCCGGCCTTTCGCTATTATTTCTTACGCCATGCTGATTCTTTTGCAGATTCTGATTTTTCTTGGGAAAAGTATAATGCGGCATATAATAATGAGTTAGCGAATGATCTTGGAAATCTTGTCCAGCGTCTTGCAAATCTCTGTATGAAGCAAAATCTTGTCGGGCGTAAGTTCCAGCCACAGGAAGATTCCGAATATGAGAACCTGATGGATTCGTTTTATTATAGTAAGGCTTTTGATTATGTTTGGGATAAGGTCCAGGATTTGAATCGTGAAATAGATGAGAAGAAACCATGGGAACTCACAAAAGACGAAGCGCGTATTGATGAGCTGAAGATTATTTTAGAAGAGCTTGCTGATAAGCTTCTCCAAGTCGCGCATCTTTTAAGACCGCTATTGCCGGATACTGCGGAAGCAATTATTGATATTTTTTCTAGCGAAAAAATTCTTCCACCAAAAACACCGCTTTTCCCAAAAGAATATAATAAGTAATTATTTCAAAGAATATTGTTTTCCTGCGACCAAATCATAGGTGAGTAGATTATAATTTTCTAGCTCGGAAGTATAGACTGGCGCAGTATCTCTAAAATAGTAATCTGATAATATTGGCGTAGTCTTGCATATTGTGTCTAATAAGTAGAAATTGCTTGGTTTTTGAAGATTAAAATGATTCAGTAAAAGATTGGGGAGGCAGCTCGGAGTTGTAGTAGGTAAATTAATTTTCTCGTCTTCGAAATTACTATATATCATGTAGGGCGTCATTCGGACGAGGTTAGATATTTCTTCATCGTCATTTTCGAGCACGTCAGAAAATATGCCTGGTGCATGATCTCCATAGAATAATACAATAGTCTTTTCGTTGAAATTATCCAAGGAATTCAGAAATTCGACGAGATATTCATCTGACTTATGGAGCGACATTAGATAGGTCTCTATCATATCCTTTTTATCTTGTTCCAAATCAGATGTGATTTTAAAAGAAGATTCGCCGTATTCATCTGTGTTATACGGTGCATGATTCTGCATAGTCACCAAAGAAATAAAGTCTTTCTCGTCGGTTTGTTTCATGCGTTCTATAGTTTTATTATAGGCTGTACGGTCGTTAATGTATTCACTTGATCCTTCGCGTTCTACGATGTCAAAATCCTGAATGGCGATAAATTCTTTGAATCCTAGCCGTGGTAACACCTCATCACGCTTATACATGCCAGCAACAAAAGGGTGAATTGCTGAAGTGTAAATACCACTATTGCTCATATATGATGCAAGGCTAGGTACAGAGTTTTGATATGTAATCAAATTCGTGTATGGAGTAGTCGAGAGCCAATAATTAGTTAATCCAGTCAGTATCTCGAATTCAATATTTGCTGTACCGCCACCATAATCAGTTGAAAACATGTATCCAGATGAATATTTTTTTTCGAGATTGTGCAAATTTGGCGTGACATCGCCACCGGTATACGGATAATATTCATACAGGATAGATGGGTCGAAAAAAGATTCATTCTGTACGATAATTATATTGTAATCGGAATCTACAATGCTTATTCGGTTTTTATCGTCATCAGCTTTTTGTTCCGAAAGGGATTTATTAATTTCTGAAATTTTTTGTCTAGAATAATTTTCCGGACTCTCAATTTTAAGAATAGATGTATTATATAAGAATCCAATTAGAAAACCATTTTCAGAATAGTTTATTTCTTGGTTCCAATCTACGAATTTACTACTTAGAATTGGAAGGGCCACTTCTCTCTCTTTGCCATGATGACGGATGAATCCTGTAGAGATTAGGAAACAACATATGGATAGTGCAATTATTATAGTTCTTGAAATTAATCGATATTTTTTCCACCATTTTTTATCGTTTAGATTTTTATCTGTGGTGAATATATTTTTCGATAACTTATCAAGTATAAGACCAAGAACAAATACCAGGATAACAGCAATAATCAATCTTAAAACTTGGCCCATATCAATAAATTTTGTCAGTGTTCCGACCTGTGATCCGAGGGAAAAATCCTCTGGAAGCAGTGGCATTCCGCGGAAATTGAATTTGGCGATATTGATATACCCTATAATCAGTACTATATTCGTACTGATTGCGATCGTCGTAAATAATTTCCTAATAAATCCATAAAAAATACAAATTATTGTCAGCATAATAAGTGCATTATAAAAATATATTTTTGTATGTCCAAAAACAAAATTCCATGCATCGGCCGCACTGTTTAGAAAATAACGGTATTCTAAAAGCCAAGTCAAAAATAAGGCAGCAAATATAAGTATAAAGGGAGTTAAGAGGTATTTTCTTATTTTAAAATTTGTACCTTTACCTTTCACGATATACTTATTCTACAAAAAATAGCACTTGCAAGCAAGTGCTATTTATTTTAGAAATATTTCACTATTTCTTTGTGCATTCTTTACCACAGCGTGGTTCGCCAACAAGACGAGAGGAGATGTCACCAAGAGCAAAACCGAGTACGCCACCTGCCATTGGGAAGATAACGTAGGTCAATAATGCAGTACAGACGTTTCCTAGAATCGCACCAAAGGATTCACCACTTGTTGGTAAGACCTGGTACATTAGAGCTGCTGCAGGGTTTAGAATGAAGTTATTCTGAAGCTGTAGGAAGCTTGAAGAGATAACAATTGTAATCAGAAGAGCTACACAGATACCAGTGCCGTAGATCGCAGCAAAGGTAAGAGTGCTCCTCTTATACATTAATGCACGGACAAAGAAGAATCCAAGTACAATTGCACCTACGAATTCAATCATTGTTACTACCCAGAACATACCTTCGGGCGTTTCTGACATTACTGGAAGCTGTGCTTCAGTATTTTCACCAGCTGCACCCAAGAAAGCGCTAGATAGTAGGAAAGCAAACCATGCACCGAGAACCTGAGCAAGAATATAAACAACTCCACGGATTGCAGAGATGCGACGACTTGCCATCATGCCTACGGTAATGATCGGGTTAAGATTTGCACCGGAAAGACCATATACGGCACCAGTAATAGCGATCATGCCAAACATGACATACATTGGTTGATATACTCCAAGTAAGAGAAGAATCATAGTCAAAAGCATCGTACCGATGACTTCGCCTAGGATTGCTCCGTAGATACGTGGATTTTTAAAAATAGTTAAAATATTCTCGTTTGGATCACACTTGCGTTCGAAAAATCCCTTCATTGGATTTTCTTCAGTAGCGGCCGAAACGATTGCCTTTGTTTCTACATTCGCAGTAGAAGCAGGGGCTTTTGACTTTGAAGAAGTAGTCTTCTTCGTGGTCTTCTTTGACTTTGTTGTAGCCATTATTCCTCCTTAGTTGGTATATAGGCTCATTATAACACAGTTAGTCAATAAAGAAACAAAAACTTGCATCAGTTTCAATCTTTATCATAATTATTATGCTATAATCGGTATTATGGGAATAATGGTATCAAAAGATAACGAAGAAAGCTCACGTCTAAATGACAGAATTGCTGCAGACCTTCGTGCTAGAGCACAAGAGACTGAACGCGGTCAAGATCCTGATTTGGTGGAAGATTCGGATTATGCGAAAGACCTAAAAAAGACTGGAAAATATACTTGGGTATGGGTCGTTTTAGTGGTTCTGGCGATTCTCTCTATTGTCGTAATAGCTTTAATATAATATAAAATACCCTCAACGCGTATATAGGGGGAATTTTTATGGTATAATATAGATATGTCAAGCATAGAAAAAATAAAAGCAGATTTGAAGGCCTTAAACGCCGAATATGCAAAAATCAAAACAATTCCAGTAGAAGAACGAAAGGCTTTTGGGGTCGAGTTGAACAAAAAACGTGAAGTCTTGCAGAATGAATTGCAGGCCGCTTTAGATGCACAGGAATCGGAGGATATTGAGCCTATTGATATCACTGCTCCATCTGCGCCAAACACCGAAGTGCAAATAAATAAGCGTGGTACAAAACATCCTTTGACGACGGAATTAGATCGAGTGCTAAATATTTTTTCTCGTATGGGCTTCGATATCATGGAATCACAACAGCTTGATGATGAATTTCATATGTTTGAGTCTTTAAATTTCCCGGAAGGGCATCCAGCGCGTGATGGATACGATACTTTTAGAACAGCAGAAGGTTTTATTCCGCCAGCGCATACTTCCACAATGCAGCACCGAGCATTAAAAAAATATAAGAAAAATCTTGATAATGGTGGACAAATTGCAGTAGTAATTCCTGGGCGCGTATTCCGCAATGAAGATGTTGACGCTACTCACGAGCATACTTTTTATCAATGTGAGGGGATATTTGTTTCTGAAAATGCAACAATGGGGCAACTTTTGGGTACTTGGAAGAAATTCTTCGAGACATATTATGGACAAAAATTAAATATTAAGACTCAGCCAGGCTATTTCCCATTTACTGAGCCGTCTGTGGAGTTCTTGGTTGAGAAGCCGAAATCTCTTGGTGGAAAGGGTGATGGATGGCTTGAAATGGGTGGATGTGGAATGGTACATCCGAATGTTCTCAAGATGGCTGGAATTGATCCGACTAAATACAAAGGTTTCGCATGGGGAGGTGGAATTGACCGTCTTGTGATGTTGAAGTACGGAATCAATGACGTACGATATTTTGAGTCTGGAAAATTAGATTTTCTAAGAGAGTTTTAAGGAAAGGGGAAAAATGAAAGTAAGTTTGAATGAAATTAAAAAATTAGTGCCAGAAGCTGACAAGGTCGACCCAAATGAATTAGTGAAATTGATCGGCTCTCGTCTTGTTGAGGTTGAAGAAGCGATTGATTTAGCTCCAAAATATGAAGGAATTTTCATCGTAAAAGTAGTTGAATGTGAGGAAATTCCAGAAACCCATCTACATTTATGTAAAATTGATGCTGGAAAGGAAAATCTTATTCAAGTTGTGTGTGGTGCTCCAAATGTCAGAGCTGGAATGCTTGCCGTGTGGATTGCGCCAGGTTCGATTGTGCCGCAGACCTTTGGTGAAGAAAATTTCAAGCTAGATGTTCGAAAGTTACGTGGATATGAGAGTAATGGTATGTTAGCTGCTATTGATGAGCTCGATTTGGGCGAAGATCATGAAGGTATTGCTATCATTAATCCGGCACAGAGGAACAGTAAAACCGGCGAAATAGTGCAGCCAGGCGACTCATTTAAGGAAGTCTTCGATCTTGATGATATTATTCTTGATATTGAGAATAAGTCACTTACTCATCGCCCAGATACCTTTGGTTTGATTGGATTTGCTCGTGAAGTTGCCGGTATTCTAGGTGTTCAATTTGACGAGGAAAAATGCGGATTGAATCTAGATTCCGGAATGTCAGAAAATAGCACTCTTGTTAATATTTCGATTAAGGATATGGAACTGTGTCCACGTTATTCGTGTGCTGTTTTAGAATTTGACGACAGTCTAAAAGTTGAGAAATATCTCTCTACAATGGATGTATTTCTTGCAAAGGCTGGAATGCATGGAATATCGAAAATCGTGGATATTACGAACTATCTAATGTTAATGACTGGGCAGCCATTACACGCGTTTGACTATGATAAATTTGTAAAAGTTGGTGGTTCTAGTACACCACAAATAATTGTACGCGCAGCCAATGATGGTGAGAAAATGCAATTGCTCGATGGAAAAACGATTGAATGTGATAATAATGACATTTTGATCACGTCGAATGATATCCCAGTTGCACTTGCTGGTGCAATGGGTGGCGCTTCGACCATGATTGATGAATCTACAAAGAAAATAATTTTAGAGTCGGCGACGTTTTCACTCTATCATTTACGAAAAACGCAAATGAAGCATGGTATTTTCTCGGAAGCTATTACCCGTTTCACGAAAGGTCAGCCTGGTTGCCAGACGCTTCCTGTTCTGGAGAAGGCTTGTAGGATGCTAATCCCAGAGCCAAATGAAACAAATGATAAGATTCTTGCAGTAATTGATGAATATCCGTTCAAAACAAAGGCATCTGTTGTAAAAATTACAACAGATGAGATCAATAATTTACTTGGAACTAAGTATGAAAAATCTATAATCAAAAAGACTCTCGAGAACGTTAGTTTTTCTGTCGACGATTCAGAAGAAGATCTTACTATTACTGCTCCGCTTTGGCGAACAGATATTCATATTAAAGAAGATATCATTGAAGAAGTTGGTCGCTTACTAGGATATGATAATATCACATTGGATTATCCACTTCATCCTTTCGCTTGTACAGAAGAAAATACAATGCTTGAATTAAAATCTCGAATCCGAAATATTTTGTCAGATCGCTTGCAGGCGAATGAGGTTTTGACCTATTCTTTCGTTAGCAAAAAATTACAAGAAAATGTTGGCGAGAATACGAACGATTCTTATGAAATTGTGAATAGTATATCTCCAGAATTACAATGCTTCCGTCAGTCACTAATACCATCATTACTCGAAAAAGTGCGTGACAACCTCAAGAATGGGTACAAAGATTTAACTTTATATGAAATTAACCAAGTGACGAAAAAATCGTATGGATATGATGAAGATGGTGTGCCAAAATTATACACGCATCTAGCTTGCGTTACGGTTGGCGATTATTATCAAATGAAGTCTATTCTCGTGTCTTTATTAAATGAACTAGGCTTTTCAGATGATAGTATTGATTTTCATAAGTCAGATGGTCATTTTTCATTCTTGGAGCCAGCACATTCTGCAACTATTACCACTCCACATGTCTGCTGTGGCGAGGTTAGAAACTCTGTTTTGAAGCGTATGAAAATTAATCAAGTAATCAGTGGCTTTGAAATAGTATTAGAAGATTTATTGAATGACCTACCTGATTCGAATGCGCATATTTCTGAGATATCAAAGTATCCTTCTGTCGAACGTGATCTCACTTTGAAAGTGATGAATGAACATTCATTTGCAGATGTAGAAAAGACGATTAAAAAATCACTCTCGTTTGAAAAAGATTTAACTTATAAACTTAAGACCATATCAATTTATCGTCCAGACGAAGAAAAGAATGCGCGTAATATTTCATTTAGAATTCATTTCGCAAATCTCAAGAAAACACTCAACAATGACGAGATCAATGCTATAATGAATAATATTACAAAGAGTGTAAAAGAAACTGTGGGTGCGGAAGTAATCTAAAATCATTCAGTTAGGAGGTAAAATGGATGAAAAATTATTAAAAACAAGTATCACGCAACGTATTTGGATCACGATAATTGCTGTATTGCTACTTGGAACGACTATTGCAACTTATGTCGGCATTGTTGCTTCTTCGAATAATTCTGGTAGCAGCTCGAATAGTGATCTTGAAAATCAATATACAGAGAAACAAAATGAGATCTCTGCTTACGCTGAAACATTATCGGATAAGTATTATTCGGAATTTTTAAGTTATCGTTCTCAGGTGAAGGCTTACAATGCTGAAGCGGCTAATGGTAAAGGTGTGCAAAAAAATGATCTTAAAGAAGGAACGGGCCGAGAGTTAGTGTCCGGTGACACAGATTATTTTGCATATTACATTGGTTTCTGTGCTGATGAGACAGTCTTCGATTCTTCATTTGATCTGTTTTCAAATCCGTCAAGCCTCAAAGTGCCACTATACGCTGGACAAGGTCTAATTGAAGGATGGGATGAAGGTGTAATCGGAATGAAGCTCGGTGGTATTCGTGAAATTACAATGCCAGGTGAGCTTGCGTATGGTCAAAATCGCGAGATTTGTGGTGGATACAACTCTCCTCTCAAATTTATCATTCTCGCACTCGAAGAAGATGATAAACTTAGCGCTTTGAATAAGGACTTGCAGAATATTTATCTTCAGCTCATGAGTAATTATAACTACTAGTATAGACTAAAAAATATTTAAATCCCCTATGTTTATAGTATAGGGGATTCGTGTTATAATACGGTTATGAAAACATTTTTCTTTTACGATCTTGAGACATCGGGCTTGAATCCACGAGAGGATAGGATTATGCAATTTGCGGGACAAAGGACAGATATGGATTTGAATCCGATCGGTGAGCCCATTAATTTGCTAGTGAGACTCGCAAATGATACATTGCCGAGCCCAGGTGCGATCATGGTGACAAAGATCACCCCTCAGCAGACACAACAGGATGGCATAGATGAAGCGGATTTTTGTAATCGCGTGGTGAATGAATTTTTTACCAAAGATACTTGTGCTGTGGGCTATAATTCTACTCGTTTTGATGATGAATTCATGAGGGCGACATTGTGGCGAAATTTCCAAGAGCCATATACTTGGCAATGGAAGGATGGCCGTAGTAAATGGGATTTGCTCGATGTAGTGCGACTGACGCGCGCTTTACGTCCAGAAGGAATCAAGTGGCCTGTGACACAATATGAAATTGTTGACAAAGAGACTGGTGAAAAGAAGATTATAGAAGGTGCGACGAACCGCCTGGAATTAATCACGAAATTAAATAGCATTGAACATAGCCATGCGCATGATGCTTTGGCGGATGTTTTTGCTTTGATCGAAGTGACGAAACTAATTCGTACTTATCAGCCGAAATTATATAATTATCTTTTTGAAATGCGCGATAAGCGTCATGTTGCAAGTTTGGTAAATTTGGACAAAAAGAAGCCTTTTGTTTACGCATCTGGGCGATATTCTGGGAAGTATCAGAAGACGACGGTTGCGTTCCCACTTACGGCCGGAAGGAATGGAAATGTAATTGTATTTGATTTGCGTTACAATCTTGACGAGCTACTGAAAGAAAAGAACGAAGGAAGAACAGAAAATCTTGCCGAGGAATTTAATAATGATATCGGTACCAGAAAGAAAATGGGCAAAGATACTAATAGTGCTGAAGATGGAAAAACGGAGAAGAAAGAGCGTACTTCATTTTTTCCGATTGTGAAGGAACTCGGACTAAACAAATGCCCGGCAGTCGCACCGATCGGAGTATTAGATGCAGAAAATGACGGAAAAACTGGATGGGAAAGAATCGAGCTCACCAAGGAGCAAGTCGAAAAGAATCTCAAGTCACTCTTGTCTCACCCAGAATTTGCTGAACAAATGCGTGAGCAATATGAAAATCGAGATGAATTTCCTCTGGCTGTTGATCCAGAGTCGGCATTATATGAAGGATTTTTATCGAGGAAGGACGAAGATCTATGTAACTATATTCGTAATATAGATGAAGACCGATTGGCAGATTATCATCCAGAATTTGAAGATGAGCGGCTGCCAGATTTACTCCTTCATTACAAAGCGAAAAATTTTCCAGATTCTTTATCGGAAGACGAGGTAGGAAAATGGGAAAAATATCGCTGTGAACGCCTAAATCGTCAAGCGCCTGGATTTATGAAGCAAATCGAATCAATGCAAAAAGTGCTTGAGAATGGTGGAACGGAAAATGAGAAAGGTCAGACTATTGATCCGTTTATCCTCGAGGAATTATCTCTCTGGTATCAGTCATTACAATAGCTGAGTGAGTTTTTTCGTCTCTTGGTAAGGATGGATGCCCTTGAATAAGTTCATGTTTTGATGTATAATAGGACGACTTAAAGAGGAAGAGCATGGACGAAAATTATATCAAAATCAGGGGTGCACGTCAGCATAATCTCAAAAATATAGATTTGGATATTCCACGAGATAAACTCGTAGTCTTGACTGGTCTTTCTGGTTCTGGCAAATCTAGCCTTGCTTTTGATACGATTTATGCAGAAGGCCAACGACGTTACGTTGAGTCCCTCAGTAGCTATGCGCGCATGTTTTTAGGCGTAATGGATAAGCCCGATGTTGACACTATTACAGGTCTTTCACCAGCTATCTCGATTGACCAAAAGTCTACTTCGCGTAATCCGCGTTCGACTGTTGCGACTGTAACAGAGGTATTTGACTACTTGCGTCTTCTTTTTGCACGTGTCGGCGTCCCACACTGTCCAATTTGCCATAGTAAGGTTTCACGTCGCACCCCAGAAGATATTATTAATGAGGTTATGAAGTTGCCACTTGGGAGTAAATTAATGCTTCTTGCTCCAATCGTTCAGCAGAAGAAAGGCGAGTTTTTGCACGTGTCAGAACAATATCAGGCAAAGGGATTTTCTCGTGCACGAGTCGACGGAATAGTATACGCACTTGACGAATTTCCAGAATTAGCAAAACAGGAACGTCATGATATTGAGATTGTTGTTGATCGATTCGTTTTATCGCCAGACCTCCATTCTCGAATTGCAAACAGTATTGAACAAGCTCTAGAACTTGGACAAGGAATAATACAAATTCTTAAAATTACCGATAATTCTACGGCGGTTGGCGAAAAAGAAAATATCGGAAAGAGTAATACTGAAGTACTGACTTTTTCTCAACGATATGCTTGTCCGAATCATCCTGATGAGCTGATTCCTGAGCTCGAGCCACGATTATTTTCTTTTAATGCTCCACAAGGCGCTTGTCCGACTTGTACTGGCCTCGGAACGAGAATGGAAATAGATCCAGATCTAGTTTTTAATCCAAATCTCACAATTGCAGAAGGCGGAATTCGTCCATTCAATCGTGTGACACAGGACTCTTGGTGGCTCAAACGTCTCGACGCGGTAGGAAAGAAAAATAATTTTTCCGTTCATGTTCCAATTCGAGAATTGTCAGAAGAAGCGAAAAATATTGTATTATATGGTGCTGGTTCACAGAAATTCACTGTAAGGCTTTCTGGCTCAGGTAAGTTCAAAGATGGCGCAGTCTACGAATCGACTTACGAAGGAGTAATTCCGACATTGGAACGTCGATACCACGAAACAGAGTCTGACTTTATTAGGAAAGACATCGAGCGATTTATGCGCGTACGAGAATGTCAGACTTGTCATGGTGCAAGACTCCGACCAACAGTGCTTGCTGTTACTGTCCATGATTTGAATATTATTGATTTTTGCAATCTTGATGTCGATGCAACAATTGATTTACTCGATAAAGATTTGCAGTTTTCTGAGTCCGAACGTCAAATTGCGGATCCAATCTTGAAAGAGATTAGGGAACGCGTTAAATTTATGCAGGATGTCGGCTTAGGCTATCTTGAACTTGGGCGTGCCGCGAATACGCTTTCTGGTGGAGAAGCTCAGCGTATTCGTTTAGCTACACAAATTGGCTCAGGTCTACAAGGTGTTTTATATGTTCTCGATGAGCCGTCAATTGGACTCCATCAGCGGGATAACGACAAGCTGATTTCGACTTTGAAACATCTCCGTGATTTAAAAAATACAGTTCTCGTAGTCGAGCATGACGAGGATACGATGCTGTCCTCAGACTATATTATTGATATTGGCCCTGGCGCTGGGGTGAATGGTGGAAAAGTTGTTGCTGCTGGAACGCCGGAAGAAGTAATGAAGAACGAGGAATCTCTGACCGGGCAATATCTTTCTGGCAAAAAAATTATTCCAGTTCCAAAGAAACGACGAAAGCCAAAAATGGGGCAATATTTGGAAGTGATTGGTGCGCGTGAAAACAACCTCAAAAACATCAATGTAAAATTTCCACTCGGAGTAATGACTGTCGTTTCTGGCGTGTCTGGTTCTGGGAAATCGACTCTTGTGAATGGAATAGTAGCAAATGAGCTTCTCGCCAGACTTCATCGCGCCCAAACAGTATCTGGCGCGCATGACAGAATTGAAGGAATTGAGAATTTAGATAAGTGTATTGTCATTGATCAGAGTCCAATTGGAAGAACACCACGTTCGAATCCAGCAACGTATACTGGGGTATTCAATCAAATTCGCGAACTATTTGCAAAACAGCCAGAAGCAGAAGTACGTGGGTATAAGGCGGGCAGATTTTCTTTCAATGTGAAAGGTGGTCGTTGTGAGACTTGTCAGGGTGATGGTGTGAATAAAATTGAGATGCACTTTTTACCAGACGTATATGTTACTTGTCCGGCTTGCCATGGTAAAAGATACAATCGTGAAGCTCTTGAAATCAAATATAAGGACAAAACTATATCTGACGTACTCGACATGACAATTGATGAAGCGGTTGAATTTTTCGCAAATATTCCTGCAATCGCATCAAAACTTACTACGATTCAGGAGGTAGGACTTGGCTACATTCGTCTCGGTCAGCCTGCAACAACATTTTCTGGCGGTGAAGCTCAGAGGATAAAATTAGCAACAGAATTATCGCGACGTAGCACTGGTAAGACACTTTACATTCTGGATGAGCCTACCACCGGATTGCATACGGCAGACGTAAAAAGAATGTTGGAAATCTTGAATAAACTAGTTGACGGTGGGAATTCAATGATCATTATTGAACATAACTTGCATGTTATAAAATCAGCAGACTGGATTATCGATATGGGGCCAGAGGGTGGACAACATGGAGGTATAGTTATTGCAGAAGGAACACCAGAGCAGCTGGCCATAAATTCAGACACGCCAACGGGGAAATACCTCTTGCAATTTTTGCGAAAATAAGTTAAAATATATAGAAGTTAGAAGAAAATAAGGAATAAAATATGTCTGAGAACAAATTGTCTCTAGAAAAACGTACTTTGACTGGCAAAAAAGTAGCCGGTTTACGTGCTGAGGGCTTAATTCCATCTATCGTTTACGGTGAAGGAGAGCCAGTCCTTGCACAATCTATTTATAATGACACAGAAAAAGTTTTGAGAAATGCCGGTTATCATTCAACGATTGATATGGATATTGCTGGAAAGAAAATGATGGCAATCGTAAAAGACGTTGCAATTGATCCTGTTTCTCGTAGGATTTTGAATGTTGAGTTTCAGGCGGTCTCTGCAGATAAATCTGTCGAGGCTATTACCCCTATTGTTCTTGAGGGTTATGATGCTTCAGAAGCTAACAAGCTCCACTACGTACTTCTACAAGTCATGGAGGAAATTGAAGTTAAAGCAAAGCCAGCAGATTTGCCAAAGCAAATTATTATTGATGCTACAAAAATGACGAATCTTGATGACAAAATTACAATTGCGGATATTGTACTTCCCGCAGGTGTTGAACTTGCTGATAAAGAATTAGCTTCTGATCAGATTATTGCGAACTTGTACGACCCAGCTACAGAAGCTGCTCAACGTGAAGCTGAAAGCGCAACCAATGCAGAGGTTAGTGCTGCTGATGTCCCTTCTGATAACGGTGCAAAACCGGCCGAATCCGAAGGTGACGAGACTAAATAATCTCTACTGATTGAAAAATAAAAAAAAGAGCCCTTTATAAGGGCTCTTTTGATTGTATTGATTAACCGTATAATGCATTACAGTTTGCTTGAAGTCGATCGCTAAAGGCCTTTTGAGCGATAAAAGTGTTCTCATTATTACCTTTCCAAGCTTCTAATGCTGGAGTTTGTAATGCACGAGAGAATGAAAAGGTGACAGGCCATGGGAATGGACCATTTTTTATTACTGCTTGAAGATTCGCAGTTGCTTGTTCGACGTTCTGACCACCTGAAAGGAATACAACTCCAGCAACAGTATCTGGAACATGACTTCTTAATACTTGTGCTGTATATTTTCCAACTTCTTCTGGTGTTGATTGGATTGGGTATTTCTTACCAGCTAGAACCATATTTACCTTGAGAATGGTCGAGTCGAGCTTTATTCCAGCTCTTGATAGCTCTTCAAAGAGGCGATCTAATACTTTTCCCGTTACGTCTGCACATTGATCAATGGTGTAGTTTCCATCATATACCACTTCTGGCTCAACAATTGGTACCATGTCGTTATCCTGGCAGATTGAAGCGTACTCGGCGAGTAATTGACAGTTTTTCGATAGAGCTAGCTCGCTTGGTTTTCCAAGATCAATTTCAAAAGCGGCACGCCACTTACAAAAACGAAGGCCCTTTTCGTAATAGGATGGAAGTTTTTCTTTGAGATGCTCTATTCCTTTTGTATATTTTTCATCACTGTCGAGAATGTTCTCTAGGCCTTCATCGACTTTTACACCTGGGATTATCCCACGAGCTGTAAGGAACGAGCAGAAATCTCGGCCATCGTCCGTCTTTTGCTGCGTAGTCTCATCGAATAATATTACAGCATTAATATATTTTTCGAGATTTGGCGTTGTGAGTAGGATATTTCGATAATCACGGCGGTGTCTTTCGTCATCAGGAATCATTAGGCCTTGGAATTTCTGATGAATATTTCCGCCAGATTCATCAGCGGCAAGTATACCTTTTCCATTTGTGACCATACTTTCGGCGATTAGGCGAATGTCGGTTTTTTCTGTTTCGGCAACTAATTTGATTTTTTCGAAAGGCATCGTACCAGATAAAGATGATCCTTCGACGTTTATCTTTGCGTAATTCAAGGCGTCTTTAACTGATACTCCACGAACGAGAGCGCCAAATACGGTCGCAGCAATTAGCGAGTGGGCAGTAAGATGTGTCATTAAGTCAATGCGTTCTAATTGCCAACTTTGAATAACATTATCCAAGCGAATTTCTTGATCGGAGATGTAACAAATAGAAGCGTTAGTATTGATATCGTCTAGTGCTTTATCGGTGAAGATAATGTTTGCCATTTCAAGCAATTTTCGATCATCTTCGGATGGGTTTTTTGGAGCGTGGACGGCAATCCTGGTCTGAGAAGAAAGAGCAAGATAACCTTTTAATTCTTTAATAAATTCTTTCGTAACTGATGCGGTTCGATCAAAATAGATCCAATCAATGGCACCTTCTGGATTAATCCACTCGACAGTAGAACGTTCGTTCGATACTAAGTAAGAGATTTTGTTTCCTTGACAAAGCATATAACGATAGCCATCTGCACGTTGTCCGTTGGATACTATTTCGCCACCAGCAAAGCTAAGCTTTGCTCCTGCAATATGTGCAGATAAATTGTAACGATTTAATACTTCAAGTGCAACTGCCGCTCCACCATAAATACTAATTCTTCGGAAATACTCATGTGAGCTTCCATTAAAACCGAAGTCGAGCCAAGGTGTCCCGTTTTCATCGGTTTCAAAATTATTGAGGCGTTCATCCATGCGAAGATAAACATCCTTCAATACTTTCCCAATTATCAAAATATTACTCATGGTTTTAGTATAACATAAGATATGCTTAAGGAATAAAAAAAGTCGCGTTTTGCGACCTTTTTGTTATTTATATTAGCGTACTTCTACACGGACGCGTGGAAGACTTTTGCCGGAGAAGTGAGTTTTCTTTGTTTTTACGAATGTTACGACTCCATCTTTTGCGGCGTGGATTGTGTAATTGCGAGACATATAAGTGCCAGGGCCAGCAATTTTTGTGCTACCTGTCTGACGAACGATTACTTCGCCGTTTTTAACTTTCTGACCACCGAAACGCTTAACGCCAAGACGTTGGCCAGCGTTGTTGTGGATATTCTTGGCGGTACCGCCAGCTTTCACGTGTGACATATTATTTCTTCCTTAATACTATTATTTCTCGAGCTACAACTTGTCCTTCTCTATGATAGAGTAAGTCCCTTTGACTCGTATTATTATACTTCATAACATTATACCCCAGAGACTCAATTTCGTCAAGTATATTCATCCTCTGATAATTGCCATCTGGACGAAGCCAAGCTGGAATTGCCATCGCGATAGGTGTACCTGAGTTTATTTGTGGATGGATGTTCTTGAAAAATCCAATGATTATTGTTTTACATTCTTGCATCGCGGTTTTCATTTTAATTTCTACCGGCGGTAAGCTCATTGGCGGGCCAAGATATCCTTCGCATGCGACAGCGTCAATAGGCTGTTCCCATGAAAAATTTGTAGCATCTCCAACTGACAGGCGAAAGTTCTCCTTCGTTGAATCTGAATTGCGATTTTTTACAATCCATCCCAAGTTTCTCTCAGAATAATGTATCATTTTTTCACTAAGATCGGTGCCATATGATCTGAGTCCCATCAATAGAGCCTCTTGTAATACTACGCCAGTTCCACAGAAAGGATCAAGGATGATTGAATTTTCTGGAAGGGGACAGCACAGATTAATTAGTATTTGAGCTAATTTTGGAGGGAGCATGCCGACCTTTGCATCTCGAGCAGGACGGGCTTGGTCACGCGCAGTGTAACTCTCAATATTTTGCACGCCGATTGTGACGAACCATCGTTCATGGGAATGGTTCGATGATTTTTTTGCAGGGAGATGAATGAATTCGTAATGTCCAGGCTTTGAACAAAGATGATTATGGAATACTGTTGCAGTTGACAATTCGCTGCTTTTATTTGATAAAATCCGAACATTTATAGGTTTATCAGAAGAGCGTTTTATGTTCTTGAGCTTATTTTTTAGATTGAAAGCAATTTTTTGGCTATTTCTAGGGTTCGCGTTTTTTGAGTATTCAGAGACGCCTATTACTACCTTTCCGCTATAGTTAGATTCTTTTATATCATTTATGATATATTCCAGGGGAGAATCTATTTCTTTTGCAATCTTCATTGTGCCGCCGAGACGATTAATGTCGGGATTTTTAAATCTGTTGACTGGGGAAGACTTTCCTAGATTGAATGTTGCGATTTTTGGAGAAATTAATTCGACCCTATCAAAAAGACTCTCTAATTCAGCTAGAGAAATTTTTTCTTGACGACCAAGCACAGCCAGATAGTTCATATCCATATTATAACATATTTTCGCGTGTTATAATATAGGTATGAATTTGGAAGGTCGAGAAAATAATCAGGGTAATAGAGTTCCACTCGCTGAGAGAATGCGTCCACATAGTCTTGAAGAAGTAATTGGTCAGTCTGAAATAATTGGTGAAGGAAAAATTCTGACGGAAATTGCAAAAAAAGGTGAGCCGGTAAACTTGATTTTTTGGGGACCTCCAGGAACAGGGAAAACTACCCTTGCTCGGATTTTGGCGAAAGAGTTTAAAGCTGATTTCGTTGAGCTTTCAGCTGTCACTGCACACAAGAGTGATGTCGAGAGAGTCGTTGAACGTGCAAGGCAAAATTGGAATTTGCAGACGCGCACAGTTTTGTTCGTGGATGAAATCCATCGATTTAATAAGGCGCAACAAGATGCGTTTTTGCCACACGTTGAATCTGGGCTGATTATTCTCATAGGTGCCACTACCGAGAATCCTAGCTTCGAAGTTATATCGCCGCTGCTTTCTCGTTCGCGCGTCGTAGTCGTGGAGCCTTTGAAAAAAGAAGATATCATCTCTGTGCTCAAAAGAGCAATTAAAGCCGAAGGCGCTGTGAAGCGTGTTTCAAAAAAAGCTATAGACTATTTGGCTGAGCTATCTGGTGGAGATGCGAGATCGGCGCTTGGAGATTTGGAATTAGCATTGTCGTTGTCTCAAAAAATTGACGAAAAAATTGTGAAAGAAGCGGCAGGACGCAAAGTCCCAGGTTACGATAAGACTGGCGACAAGCACTACGATAATATTTCAGCGTTTATTAAGTCTATGCGAGGTAGCGATGTAGATGCGACGTTATACTATCTTGCACGAATGGTTGAAGCAGGAGAAGATCCAAAATTTATTGCGCGTCGAATGGTGATTTTTGCGAGTGAAGATATTGGGATTGCAGGGAATGGTGCATTGAATCTGGCAGTATCAGCATTTCAGGCGGTAGAACGTGTCGGCATGCCAGAAGGTGGTATTATTTTGAGCCATGTTGCAGTAGTTTTAGCAAAATGTAAAAAGAGCCGTCAGACGATTGATGCATGGTATAAGGCAAAAGACATTGCTCATAACTCAATGGGACTACCAGTACCTACTCATTTACGTAATGCGCCGACTAAATTAATGAAAGACTTGGGCTTTGGTGAGGGACAAAAGTGGGAAGCAGGTTTTCATCTAGATAAGAGCTATCTTCCAGACGAGATTGCGGATCAAAAATTCTACCAAAATTAACTAATATAGCTATTATAAAATAGGATATATAATATTGGAGGGTTATATTTTGTAGTACTTGACATAAGCTTTTTGAAGTTATATAGTGAGAAAAATAAACGAGAGGAAATTAATGCAAACATTTACAACTAGGGAAGTAGAGATAGCTACGGCAGGTGGTATTCTCGGCGGATTAGCCGTTACGATGCTTGTACTCTATATAATTACGATTATTGCAGGATGGAGAATTTTTGAAAAGGCTGGCGAAAAAGGCTGGAAGTCACTTATTCCAATTTATAACTTCTATGTTCTTTACAAAATCGTCGGCATGAAGAATTGGTTTTGGTGGACGATTATATTTAGTTTCGCAGTATCAATAGTATATTCCGCATGTGGATTTGATTATAATGCGATTACCAGTGTCGAAGCGTTTGCAAAAATTGACTGGAGTCAGAATATTATTCCTTTAATTGCATTAATTGCTGATGCGGTATTCTCATTAGTTGTAGCTATTCTATATGCTCGAAATACTGCAAAAGCATTCGGTAAAGGTACAGGTTTCGCAATTTGTATGTTCTTCTTTACTCCAATTTGTTGGCTAGTTCTTGGCTATGGTAAAGCAAAGTATAACAAGAAAGCATTAAAGAAGTAAGCAAAAAGCATAGCCATCAAAAAATCCCCTCCAAATGAGGGGAATTTTCTTGTATTTCTAGATGGTGAAGTCAAAATAATCCGAGTAGTTTTCTTGAACAGTAATGCGAAGTGTTCGATTCTCGATATCATAGACGGAATTGTGTGTCGTGTGCCAGAAATGTGAATTCGCAGGATTACGAATATCGTTTGTGATGTAATTCCAGTAATCTTTACGAACATCGTCAAAATATTTAAGATATGTTGCAAATTCTTCTGAATCTTGATTATTAATGAGTGATTGAGGGATTGATTCTGAATACCATTCAATAGCGTTTGAATAATTGTAAGCATTTGAATACTTTACGCGAGCCATGAGGTTACGCATTCCGACGATACTATCGCCTTCAGCATAATTTTTCTTGAGAATCTGATATCGCTCGACGCCAGAAGCATGATCAGTTAACTCGGGTAGGTTTACATAGAAGTTTGTCATGATTTGGGAATCGCCAGTCTTTTCTTGTGCAACGACTTTATTGTCGATGAACTCAACTACATAAGTTTTGACTGGGTCTGCAATCATTATATGTAGATATAGTCCAGATACGGCAGAACCGTAGATGTTTCGTTCTTCGAGCAGGGCGACAGCTTCGTCAGCGGAGTCGGCATTGTCGAGGATATAACGAACGACATATGCGGCGTGAAGATCTTCGCCATCTGGATTTGTTCCAGTGAGTTCAGGCACATCTTCTTTTCCAGGAACGACATTGATTGAAGCGATCACGCCAGCATCATTAATACCATCAAGGGTGAAATTTGGTATAAGTTCTAATTGTTTGTTATATTTACCTTCGAGCATGGAAGATTCACGCAAGCCATAATGGGCTGCGACGCCAAGTGAAGCGTGACGATCCTCTGTACTTGCTACATGTACAACGAATTCAGGTGAATCATTGAAAATGTAGTCGAAATTTCTACCATAGAAATTGCCGTTCCTGACCGAGGAGCAACCGAAGGCTTCCATCGCATTATGTGTAACATTATCTTCATCTATAGTGTAATCAGTGTAGGTCATCTCATAAAGATAGGGGGCGATGCGTTTCGGCTCGGAATACATCCTTCCTATAGTAGATGAACTTTTTTGTATTGTGTAGCATATTGCTGATACGACAATTGCTATTATTGCTGCTAATGCAATACCACCCAAAATTAATATTCCAGGCTCTTTCTTGACTGTGTGCTTTTTCTCCATTTTTTACCTCTTATATAATATTTTTATTTTAGCATAAGCAATATATATTTACAATAAAAATAAAATATTACACAAAACAATAATAGAATCCATTCGTTATAATTGATTTTTATTATTAGCGTGAATAATTTGCGAAGCCAGTATTTGGTACAAGGGGAATGATCGGATCTTCTGAAATTGTATTTATACGATAGTTCCTGTCACCAAAAATAACCAGTTCACCTTCGGAACCCGGATCAGTTGCTCCATATTTTGTCTTTGCAGTATCTAGCGCTTCGCCGACAGTGTAATAATTATTCGTGGTTGGATTGATTTCTCCGAGGAGTCGGACTGTCTCGTATTGCATCAGATTTCCATATGTCATCTGAAGAGTACGCGTACTCGCGACGATAGTAGAAGCACCGCGCTCGAGAAGGATATTTGCTAATGAGCTATTATGACCGCTATGACAAACGCCGAAAAATATTAATGATCCACTAAGATTGTTAGATGTGTATTTTTCGACATATTTCGGTGTAATTCCTTCGTAATAATAATCTATTTGGACGATTTCGCCAGCATCGACAGCCTTACGATAATCTGAGTCTTCTTTTTCGTACTCGACGAAATCAAAATCGCGACCAGTATCAAGAATTACGGTCTCTGTCCCTTCGTCCCAGTTGCCGTGACCTTGCCAAAGGACGAGCTGATTTGAGCCGAGTTTTTCAATAATTCCAGAGGTAAGTATATCTTGGTCTTGGCTGACAAGGGTATAATCTAGGAAGTCTGGAAATTTATTTGCTAGGCGACTTGCGACTGCAGGTAATAATTCTGCACGATCAATGATTCCGTCTGGTGGCTCAAAACCTTCAATTGGGCCGCTACTCATAGTATACCAAGGCTGAATAGTAAGAATATCCAATTTCTTCGCGTCCGCATGCGTGAGTGTGTTCCTAAAAACGCAACAGAATGCCAAACTGGCTACAATAACACCTAATACATTGCGAACCTTGCGCATATGCTAATTATAACATGAGCAGTCTAGCTTTTTGATGATATTTTTCAAAAACGATAATGCTTTTTAAGCATTTTATGAATGAAAGTAGTATTGCTTCTTTGAGCGATATTGACAAAAATGGTTATATCTGATACAATATAGAGGATATACCTGTAAAGGTACATGGGATATTAATAGGTTGTGTCAGATTCCTCTTGTAGGATATTCTGCAACTCATTTTGCTTATTCACCTGGTAATCAAAATGAGTTGCGGAATTGTCCGCCTCATAATTATATGTGAAAGGGGGTGTATTTATGAATAGGAATAAGACGGAAGTAGTAAAAATGTGTGATATGCCAGTTTGTGTCGCATTGTATGCTTTTTCTGTATTAAACCAAGGGAAAATTGAAACCGTGATGAATGTTGCAAACGGCGCTATTATCACAGATCTCGAGCCATCTGCTTTGGTTTATCCAGAAGGATAGTACTATGCGAAGGGATGTTTCCGGAACAAACATACTACTACGACCGGGATGTATGATGAGGTCCCAATGTTTGATTCCGATGGGGTGTGTTGGAGCGAAAAAGCTTCCTATTGTACATTACTATGAGAGGAGGAAGAATGAAAGCGTATAAAATTGCAGAAAAAGGGTTTAATGTAAACTCCTTGCAAGCATTGGAAATCGGTGCAGTTGTTACAATTCCAGTCGTCGACGAACAAGGGAAAGAAACAGAAATAACATTCTGAGTTACTCGCAATACTTGTCTTGGCGCTTGCAGTGCACGCTGGATTTTTGGAACCGTATTGAATATATATGATGGATACTATTACCAGATAGAAGTGAAATTCCACTTCAAACCGATAAACTATTTATCCATTGTAGTATTCAAGCAGGCACCACCTATGTAATTTCTAAGCTCCACTATTGATAGTGGGGCTTTTTCCTTGTTAAAAAACAGGTGGTCGATTACTGATTTCTTTTCGAACTTCGAGGTAGGATTTTTTGATAATTGCGATTGAGGTAGTGTGAACATTACACCTTGCCCTTCTAAATGATTAATCCACTTTTCTGCATTAATACAACAATTAGAAGCAAGAAATGATTTTACAAAAAAGTTGCGAGGAGAAGTGGAAAATGATTTGACAAAGAAGAAACCGAAAAACATAAAAATAAGCTTTTCTTTTTAGCATAAATATTATAAAATAGATAAAACAAGGAGGTCATAAGAATAAATGAAATTACATAAGAGATTAACACCAATGTTTTTGGCGGCTGGGCTTGCATGCGCATCGATTTTGCCATACGGGACAGCTAGCGCATTGGCAGACATACAGAGTCTGGATTATACTCGTACAGGTTCATATGTTATCGACTGCGGGCTACTCGACGATATAGACATCGAGCGCAATCCGTCTTGGTCGGACGCGATGTATTATGCGTATCAGCTCGCGGAGTACAAACATCAAACTGATCCGTCAACGTTCCCGACAGCCAATGCTTATCGCGATTTTGCCATTAATTATTTTAGGAACAACTGGAATAATGGCGCGGTATTTGAGTTTTTCTATTATGCCGAAGAAGCCATCGAAGATTTCTATGATAGAGAGGATTATTATGGGGGGTTTCACGCAGAGCTCGGTGACCATTATTTTACAGCTTATGCCATTCATGATATGGGTTTGATTGGGCTAAGCAATCTTTCCCATGTTCATGGCTATGATATCGTCGCGAACTACTGTTCCGAGGACCGCATCCCCACCACTTACAAATGGGAATATCTCGGGTATGAGACATTCACAGATGGTTATCAGCCAATCTTAAATATTGGCGGTGAGGGAGTTTGGCTAGAAAAGCTGTTTTACGAAAGCAATGAGAGACTTACTGCGCTAGAAAATGGCTATGTCTTCCATCGTGATGGTTTTGCCGACCTAAAGGTTGAGCTGGAAAATCTAAACGAGACTACTGTCCGTGCTACCTACACACTAAAGAACCTTACTGGTGCGGATACCTTCTACGGCCTCGCCACTATCAGCGATACGGAGCTCGGATACAACGATGAGGCTGCGGTTAAAAAGACCGACAGGAGTTTTGTCGTCACTCAGGACAATCCTCTATACCTCTATGATTACGACCTATCCAAGACTTTTGGCGCACAGCTTAGCATCAATCTCGACCCAGTTCCGACTACTACCTTTGTCGGGGATTATGAATATGCTGAATATTATAAATGGGAAAATTCCGAGAGAGATAGCTATGATGTATTTGATGGCGTGGATACCGGTCTAGCATTCTCTTGGCAAGGTGATATCGCTGCGGACGAGGAAAAAGTCTTTACAGCTACATATAATATGGCGCTCGC
>JAZLJF010000008.1:0-77382 GCA_045597305.1 Candidatus Nanosyncoccus sp.
CGCTGAACCAGAGGAACCAGTTGAAGAACCAGAAGAACCAATGGCACCAGTTGAAGAACCAGAAGAACCGGTTGAGGAACCAGAAGAACCAGTTGAAGAACCAGAAGAACCGGTTGAGGAACCAGAAGAACCAGTTGAAGAACCAGAAGAACCGGTTGAGGAACCAGAAGAACCGGTTGAGGAACCAGAAGAACCAGTTGAGGAACCAGAAGAACCGGTTGAAGAACCAGAAGAACCAGTTGAGGAAGAACCAGCAGAAGAAAAACCTCGTCATACCCCAGAGCCATTAGATAAGAAAGATGTAATTATCTCAGATAACGCCGAATATATGTATATTGATCCACTTGGTGTAGTAGCTTATACGCCAAATACGGGCGTTATTTCTCAAACCTTCTCACGATTTTTCCAAGAATTATCATTCGGAACAATAATCTTGTCTCAAGGTTTCGTCATAGCAAATCTAGCATTGTTCGCAGTTAGCTTTGCAACATTCTATAGAGTGAAAGAATACTAGATTCCTAGTATTCTAACATAAAAATAGCCGGTTATTTCGACCGGCTATTTATAATTTTGAAAAGCATTATTCATTAAATGAATCTTCTTGGTTAATCGTATGTCGATAATTATTTAGTCTTACTTTGTAAATATTATGTCGTTTTTGAGCGTTTCGAAACTCAATTTTAGCCCGAACCAATCGTTCTTTGGTACTTTGAAAAACAGTTCGAGCCGCTTCATGAAGTGCCTTCTCTTTCATGAAAGATTCTTTCGCAGAAAGAAAAAAACGAGGAGTCGACTATAGGAGCCTCGAGCAATGCATTGTGCTTTGTAACCTTTATTTCATCATCAATTTTCCTGTTTTTTTCATTCATTAAATCACAAAGTTACTTATATTTTCTACCTTGATAAAGAGAATCAGATGCTTTTTCTTGCTGACCATAATAACAACGCTCATTTGCCTGGCAAAAGCATTTATTCATTTCTTGACGCAAAGAAGATACTTCGTCTCGTAATACACTAATCTCATAGGTTTTTTCATCGCGTAAATTCGAAAAATTTCCCCACACTTCATCATATTTAATATTCATTTGATGAAGTATTTCATATTGTCGATTCAATTTTTGATTCGCTAAGGAGCGTTTTTTCCATGCAGTATTCATGGAACTATACGCTTTGTCGCATAAATCTCTCGTTGAATTATAATGAGCCCAGGCTTTCTGTTCCCGTCTATAAAGCTTTAGTTCTTCAGCTTCAAGCTCTTCCAATTTGAAATCTTTTAATATACATAGTCACCAACCTTTCTAAATTATAAATGTACTGTTTACACCATAATATGTTATAAAAGATCTTATTAGATTTTGCAAGGGCCGTGGGTATATTTTTTCATTCCTGGCTGGGGCAAATTCGTCAGGCATTAACAATCTACAAGGAAGATATCAGGCAAAAGCTCAATAATTTCAAACTTGAATAGGGTGTCTTTATACTTTTAATTCATCTACAGCAAATAGCATACAAACATCACCAGTACTAGCCTTAGTCCAATAATGTTTGTCATCAATATATCCATCGGCCTTTTTCTTGGCATCTTCTTTGTAAGAAAATACTTTAACTGCACGAAAAGATGCTTTACTATACGGAAAACCGTCATCAAATTCAAAGTCATACGGCATTTCAAACTCTTCATAGCCACCTAAATAATCTGCAGCAAGAAGAATATATTTTGCACTACCCTTATCGGAAAAGATGTAAATCATGGAATCTGGAGTTATCTGCTTTGCACCATCATAAAAAACTCCCTCAATGCCATAGGAATTGAGAATTTCAGACAATTCATCTTGTTTAATCTTATTCATCATATCTATTATTTTATCATTTTGGCAAGGAAAAGACCAGCCGAAAGCGACTGGTCTTAAAAAAGTGCGTAGAATAAGTTAGATTTTGGTATGATCATCTTTTGACTCGTCAATCAGGTATTGCCCCTGTTTTTTATCCTGCCACTGGTCACGCATATAAATCGTGCTTCCATCGCGATCGAGAACGACATGACCATGACCAAGACCATCGCCGTAATTGCCGAAGTCGGTAAAGAAAATATCCATTCTTCCGTCTTTAAGATGGCGAATCTTTGCTGGTCTGCCATCGAACATATCAGTGCCGACAGCAAGCGTTTTGCAATTATTCATGTCATTATCGGTAAAATTCTGGCGTCCATGTTCGGCAAACGCATCACGATCATATGTTTTGTTACCAAACTGATCAAGCGTAGTATGACCATGACCTAAACCGTCGCCTTTGCCAAGGCCACCATGATAAACCTGAGTCGTACCATCGGCTTTTTTGACGATTTTTGCATCATTACGCTCAAACCAGCGAACTCCAGCCTTATCGAGAGTTTTATCGCGTTTGCGTTTATTGGCCGATTTAACCTCTTCGAGTTTCCTTTGGAACTCCTCTTTAAGACGAGTATGCTCGGCCTGCAGAGAATCGAATGCATCTTTAAGACGATCACGCTCAGTTTTGAGGCGTTTGAACTCTGCCTGCGCAGACTCATGACGAGATTTAGCTCTTTCATAGACTTCTTTTGCTCTATGAAATGCGGAAGAATCGGTCTTAGGCGCATGCCACTGGGCTTCACACTTAGCATCCTTTACTTCTTGGCAAAGTCTACTAACTTCTTCATTGATACTGTCGCGACGATCTTTATGATCATGTCCTTGTTGAGACCAATACGGAGCTTCGGATTTGTCGCCAAATTCATAGCAACTACTAGCCTGCTCAAAGCAATCTTTCATCTGCTGATGCTCAGAATCGGCTTCGGCGCGAAGACGTTCGATTTCGTAATTGTTCTGATCACGAATTCTTCCATATTCATCCCATACTTCGCTGTAGTTTTCTCTGGCTCTCTGCATTTCTTCCCATTCACGGTTCATTTCTTCTTTTGCGCTAGCTCTTTCTTCCCAAGCAGTCTGCATAGCATCATGAGCTTCATTGCAACGATCTCTGACATCCGCATAACGCTGGAATGCAACCTGTTTGCGCTGGAAAACATCTTGTTCTCTTGACTTCAAAGAATCCAACTCGTAGCTTCTGGACATACATAGTCACCAACCTTTCTAAATAGATAAAAAAGTACAAGCCGTAATATCAGCTCGTCTATCCATATTATAACAGATTTACATAATTTTAGCAACAAAAACAATAGGTTTAAACTATTGTACTTATGCTTGGCTGGGGATGAGGGATCGCATGATCGAGCCTTTGGCTCGATAACGAACCCGGGGGTTCAAATCCCTGATTCCTCTTACGAGGAATCAAAAAATATACCTTTCAGGTATATTTTTTCATTCCTGGCTGGGGATGAGGGATTCGAACCCCCGAATGCTGGGACCAGAACCCAGTGCCTTACCACTTGGCGAATCCCCAACGTTATTGTTATTTTACCACCAAATCTACATAAAAACAAGTCTTGCTTATTTAATCTCAGCAGTGGTATAATTTAATCGTAATGTGGGCTATTTTAGCCCAAGTTTTTTTACATGAAGGAGGGAAAAGTATGAGTTCGATACATATGGTACCTTGGACTGAATTAGCTGAAGATAATAGACTGCCTGATGAATTTATTTTCGAATGGGCTGAAGAGCAAATTAACCTATCCAAGGATTATTTTAGCGGAAAAGTTTCACGCGTTTCCGATGAGCCTGGACTTTGCAAAATGAAGGATAATATCATGCTGGTGCTGAAGGAAAAGTTTTCAATACCAAGCTGCATCCTGGACTATGACAAAGCCATATCATTTTTCGATCATCAACTTGAAGATCCAGGAATGCTCAAGAATTTTATATTCTTTGATGCAATTAATTCCGATGATATGCTGCTGTTCTTTTATTATATATGGAACGGCGAAATGGCTCGCAGTCTTGAGGCTGTCTTCGGGGAAGGCTACGATCTATGTGGAAATTTCCGTCCATGTCCAAAACATGGAACATGGTACAAGATGATCTGCTACGAAAGTATGACTATTAATGAACGCTTGAAAGCAAAGTTCGAAGCAAAAATGATTGTAGATTGCAACTGCAAATTCATCACTTACTTCGGAGGAGGCATCCCCCATCTTCATCATTTTAATAAGCAAGCTTGTCGAGACAGGAGTATTACGATTCTCGACAATGGATATCATCCTTCGGAGAAAGACATGCAACGCTTCAGCCAGAACTATGATCTGCTTCGTTTTTATGATGTAAGCATTCTAAATATTCCTTGCTCAGGCTGCATGCTTGATAATACTCAAGACATTATTGTAATGAGTGGAACATCAATGTACTTATACAATGGAGATGATCGCAGCAAGATGATAGCAGTAATGAAAAATGCAGCTAGGCTACTTAGATCAAACGGAATCTTTATGTATGATGTTTTACTTCCAACCACCTGCATGCAACGTTTAGCTATCACTCAGAAATGGCCACTTGCTTCAAAGATGAAGATTTTTACTACTGTCGATGAGGCAATTTCAGAAGCTCGTCATCTCGTAGAATGTTATAATTCAATAGCCCAACAAATGCAGCTACAATCATTCTATCTTGATGGAATTAAAGTAAACAACTCAGAACCCTGGGGTCCGACAAGTGTATATTTCATACTAAGAAAAGTTTGACCCATCCCGCTCTTTAATAAAGCCTCAAAATGAGGCTTTATTTTTTTCTTTTTTATATAACTTATGCTAAAATATAACTAAGATTATTAGGAGATCAGATGCAACTATTTATCATGTTACTTGTCGCAGTCTCTCTTTTGACTCTGCTTTCAGGAATTTCCGTCCTTTGCGGGTCACGTAAAGGAGAAAGATTTCAAGCTACACTTTTCTTCTTGATTACACTATTCGCCTTTATCTGGGCTATATCAATGAGTATTTTTCTGTCATTGCCCGAGTCCGCTGATCCAATAATTGCAAAATATTCTGTACTAACTATGTATATTACGGTGCTTTTTATGGGTTTAGGGCTTTCCATTTATCCAATATATCGATACAAAATCGGAAAATTAATTTCAGTTCTTGGTATTGGAGCATGCTTGACTCTTTTAGTGATGATTATTATCAATCCATCATTACTTTATAGTGCAATTACACTTAGTACACGCAATGGGAACATTGTTCATCTCCAACACAACTTATTTAATCATCTATACATAGCCTATTTTGTTGCAACTTGTCTAGTGTATATTATTGGCCTTCTGTGTAACGCCTATCGCGCAAAGACGCCGTCTCTCAAAAAAGCCCACCTTTTGGTTTTAATCGGTTTTTCAATTACTGGTGTTACGTGTCTAATATTTGATGGTATCTTATCCTTCTATGGTAAATATGATACTATTTGGATCGGACCACTAACAATGTCGTTTGCTTGGATTCTTCATTATTACGCCATTCTGCGTTATCATCTATTGAATTTGTCTGGCAATTGGCTGAAGACTTTGTCCCACGTCATCATTATGTCACTTGCTGCTATTGTTTACCTATCAATATTTTTCATTATTTTTATTGCGCTTTTTAAAATACCAAGCCCATCGTCATCCGTAATAATATTAAATATTATTATGATAGTAGTAGTGTTACTTCTTTTCCCGGTTTTGAATGAAGTAAGTTCATTTATTCATTCACTAACCTCTGTCCACGAAATTGATATGGTATATCTTGTAAAAAAGTTAAATGCTTTATCAAATGAATACATAAACTATCATGAATTAGCTAGCTTTCTTTCCGACCATCTCCATTTTCGTTACGTTGGTATATTGATAAATAATCGCCTGTACGGATCCCAAGCATCGAAATTATCATCTATCGAGCTAAATAAGATTGGAAACATCAAAATTAAAAGCGATTCCATTTGGGCAAAACCGAACGATGACGTACGCCAAATCTTAAAAAAGAATGGTATTGAAAGCATTGCGGAATTACGCGACGCATCAGGAAAACCCATCGCGAAGCTCTTGCTAGGAAAACCACTAGGAAACATTACATTTTCAAATCGTGATAAAAATTCATTAGAGACGGCTTTTATTCTTATTGAACACACAATCGAAACTGATAAAAATCGTGGTTAAATATAAACGTTTATGGTAAAATAAGTTAATGGTAGGAAGATACTCAACGGATACCAAGGATAGTCATCCATTAAATAATATTGAGGATGTCGAGGAATTTTATGACGCAATCAATCGTCGTCATCTAACGAAAGCTATATCGAAGGATCGTCCATATACTTATTGGACAATAGAATTATATGACAAGAAAAACGGCATCAGAGGGGGTGGTGGTCTAGGCATTCTTGCGGCTGATACGCGTCGCGTCGCTGAACAAAGTAATATTCCATTCGTACTTCTGACACCATTCTATCCAAGTGAGCAACATCAAAATTACAAAAAAGATGGTGATTCTTTCCGAAATTATACTACGCATACTCAAGTAGATTATGCTCAATACGGCTACAATTTTGTAGATACAATCAACATTAAGGGCAATGGTCAAATAATAAGTCTGGACGTAATCGAAAAGAACCTTGGCAGCACTAAAATCATGTGCATCACAGAGCCAGGTTTTGGAGAATTATATTCCGGGGAATCGGGTGGCGACCATCGCTTATTCCAGGAAGTCGCATTAGGTTTTGGCGGTTATCAAGCATTGAAACTTGTAGGTCTTAGACCATCAATTATTCAGCTCAATGAAGTAGCGACCTTCTTCGCTGCGCTTGCACGCCTTGATGAATTAGCTAGCAACGGAATGGATTTTTACGAATCTGTAGTTTATACCCGAAAACATACGCTCTACACTAATCACACATTAGTCCAAGCTGCTGAAGCTGATTTTTCTTACGATCAATTCGAACGCTTCGTTTTTCCAAACCTCAAATCTCCAGCCGTCAGAAAGTGGCTCTCAGATAAGTTTGAAAATGGCCGAATCCGCCTTTCGACTGTTACGATAGAGATAGCAGAGCTTCGCAGTGGTGTCTCAAAACTTCATGCAAGAGTAGCAAATTATCATGATCTAGCAGGGAATAAAGTAAAATTTAAGGCAATCACAAACGGAATTGATATTCCATCATGGACTTCTGCAGGCATAGTGAATTTCCTCAATACGAAAGGTATCATCAACAAATTTTACCTTCCTACTGAACAGTATAAGGAGAAAATTGAAGATATCTCCGCAGATGATATTAGACAACTCAAAAAACGGGGACGAGACGAATTGAATGCTATCATTAGTCATCGTCCAAATCAATATGGTGAATTTCCAAATATTCCAAATGACGCACTAATATTCCAATTCAAGCGTCGTTTCGTCGATTATAAACGCCCTTGGCTGCCTTTCTCTCGTCCAGATACACTTCGAAACATCCTTGAAAAACATAATGCCTATTATATTCTATGCGGACGCGTCCATGAAGGAGACCTAGAAATGTCGCGCAAGCTTGAAAAGGTGCTAAAAATCGTAGATTCTGACCCTGTACTTCGAGAACGAGTCCATTATTTACCCGACTACGACGAAGAATTAAGCCGTGCACTCTCTATCGGCGCAAATATATCGATCAATAATCCGATTGTCGGCCTTGAAGCTTGTGGAACATCATGGATGAAAGATATTATTAATCTTGGAATACTAGTCAGTACCCACGATGGTGGTGTTGCTGATTGTCCACCTGATTCCTATCTCAATATTTCTGGCGATGATGAAGAAGCTGAGCTAGATTCGCTCTATGCGCGAATGGAGGAGGCAGCTTCCGCCTGGGAAAACGATTTTGACCTCGAATTCTTAGTCAAGAAGGAGCTTTCGAACTATCTTCCTGTTATTTCTGGCACAAGAATGCTCAAAGATTATCTTGACTATCTGTTTTAAAAAATCCCCTATCAAAAGGGGATTTTTTTCTAGTGAACCATCTCAAGTAATTTTTTTGATTATCTTAATAATTGGATTGGATATAAATAATACAATGATTACTTCGATTATTAGCCCCTCGAAATATGCGCCTATGGCTTGTTTCAGAAAATCTTCTAAAGGTAAAATACCGAAAAACGCTATTACTTCGAAGGTGATCACGTCAACAACCCTACCAATGAGTGAAGACCCTATTGCACGCAATTTATAACTTTGTATCGCCTTTTTGCTGATTGCATGTTTTTGCCAAACAAGAATTTTGAAAAAAGCCCAGTTATTCGTCAATTGGCTGAGCAAATATCCCACCAGACTTCCAAACGTTATTCTTGCTGATAAAGCAAAAATTTCTTCGTACGCTTCTTGTCCATCATACCCAAAATATGGTGGTAGCACTATGACAAGGCTCAGGAAACACACTGCAATTGCATTAAATATTACCGTAATCTTAGCAGAGAAATCTGCTACTCTCTTTCCGTACAACTCCATCAGTATGTCGCCCGCTACATATGAGAGAGGATACAGAAGTAGCCCGCCGTCAACAGGAATACCATGAAAATCCCATATTTTTGTCGCCATAATATTGCTCGCCAAAAGCAAAATCGGCATAATACTAGTCAAGACGACTAATATTTTCGTTTTCTTATCCATACAGAAATCCCCCTTTTTTTCTGAGTAATCAATTCACTAGCTATAAAAGAGCAGACCGTGCATCGGTCCGTTTTTTTATTATACCACACTCATGTCGAATTGTCAATCTTACGCAAGACCAAGTTTATTGAACATTTTTATTGTGATCCGTTATTTCAAGCTTAAATGTCCAAGAGATTTTTCAGCTCTTCATGCACATCTTCAATCGAAGCCTCTGTCGAAAGCAATGGAATATTATATTCTTTTGCAACGCTGAGGTAGGCATTATTGATTTTTCTCTGGAACTCATCACCTTTCGACTTCCAGACCTCATTCCCACGCGCTTGTTCTGCCAAGCGCTTTTTCTGACTTTCCTCAGAGACGGTAAAAATCACAATTTTATCTGGATTAAAATATTTCTCTGGCATAATTAATTTATGAAGACGAATGATCGTGCTCTTACTCATTCCTCCGACATAGCCCATATAGATCAGAGTCGAAAGCCAATTTCTAGTCGTTATCACAATATCGCCATTTTTCAATGCCGGTTCCGCAAGTCTGCACCACTGTTCATAACGATTTATCAGGTAGAGCATCGCATGTGATTTTGCGCTAAAGTCGAAATCCTTATTCAAATTCGTTTTTGCAATAGCTTGAATCATTTCATTATCTGAACCATTACCAGACTCGGAATAAGTAACGACATTTTTGCCTTTTTTCTTAAAATAATCAATCAATAAATTCGCTTGTGTATCTTTGCCCGTCGCATCTTGACCTTCTATGACGATGTACATTATTTTTCTCCGTTTATTAATTTTTCAAAGCAGCGTTCACATATTGCTCGATATTCTATTTCGCTCTTACCATCATCGATCAAAATATCTGGACCGTTTGTAACTAATTTTCCATCGATAAAGCGCGCATTCAGCGTCGCCTTATGTCCACACCTACAAATAGTCTTTAATTCTTCGATTTCATGTGCAATTTGCAAGAGACGCGTCGCGCCCTCAAATCCAGCATCACTCCTACGAAAATTCAACCTGAGGCCATAAGCCATTACTGGAATATCAAAATGATTCACGACGCGCATTAGCTGATCCACCTGATCCGCAGTCAAAAATTGCGCCTCATCGACAAGAATGCAAGCTACGTCGGAGTAATTTTCTCCAATTATCTTATAAATATCATCATCTCTGGAAAAACAGAAGTCAGTGACACGCTCAGGGCCAATTCTGGTCAATAATTTTTCTCCATTTTTTGTATCGGTCGCCGGTTTTATGACGCAAACTTTGTGTCCACGCTCTTCGTAATTAAAAGCGACCTGCAAGAGCTGCATTGTCTTCCCGCATCCCATTGCTCCATATCTGAAATACAATTTCGACATATTATCTTAATTATAACATTTTTTCAGAACGTGATATCATGAAATTATGCATGACAGCTGGAAGAACTTTTTGAATTGCGAATTTACAAAACCATATTTTCTCGATTTGTCAACTTTTTTACGTGAAGAATATTCGCAAAAGACTATTTTCCCAGAGAAAAAACAGGTGTTTCGAGCCTTTACGACTGATCTTAATAAAGTATCAGTCGTGATCTTAGGACAAGATCCTTATCATACACCGGGAGCAGCGCATGGGCTTGCCTTTTCCGTACCAGATACCGAGCCCATTCCTCCATCACTGAAAAATATTTACAAGGAGATTGATACAGAATTTGGCCATCACGAAAATAAAACCGGCAACCTCAAATCTTGGCAAGAACAAGGCGTTCTATTACTGAATAACACTTTGACCGTCGAAGCGCACAAAGCAGGATCACATCGTGGACATGGCTGGGAACAATTTACTGAAGCGACAATTAAACATTTGAGTCATAGCCGGACGCATTTAGTATTTATGTTGTGGGGTAATGACGCACAGAGCAAGGCTTCTTTGATTGATAACACGAAGCATTTAGTCTTAAAATCTCCACACCCTTCGCCTTTCTCCGCGCATAAGGGATTTTTTGGCAATAATCACTTTAAAGAAGCAAATAATTATCTTAAGGAATGTGGGCTTCCAGAAATAAAATGGTAAAAGCGAGAGAAATCCAGAAGTGGTATAAAGATCACATTAGCGATGGCAAGAAGCCCTTTTGTCTCGATAAATATCAAGCGAGAATCATCGCTGATCAGCACAAAAATTCTCTCGTAACCGCACGCGCTGGATCAGGAAAAACCAGAACTTTGGTTGCAAAAATCGTATATCTCATAGCACATGACAAAATACCTCCAGAAGAAATAATTGTCTTCACTTTTAATAAGAAAGCACGCAAAGAAGTGAACGATCGCCTAGCGATGATGACGTATGATGGAGAGCCAATTTTCAGCACTAAACCATCAGTCGCAAGTACTTTCCATGCATTTGCGTATGATACCTTAGGCGGAAAAAGAAAATGCGAGAAAGAAATAATCTCGGAAGCGCGCGAGTATAAAATCATATCGGATATTATCAAGGCGGAATTTCCTCAATTCGAAAAACTCAAGCCCATGGATTTCCGGAAAAAGGTCGAAACCGCAAAACAATTTATTGCTCGCGCTGAACAAAAATACTTCCCAAATTATGACGTGCTAGATGAATTGCTGCTCAAAAAGCTAAAACCAACAAAAAACACTACCGAAGAGCAACTCAAGACGGCGCAGTCGCTTTCAAATCTTAATATTGTTTTAAAGAAATACCATCAAGCCCTAGAGAGGGAAAACCTAATCAATTTTAACCAAATCGTAGCTTTCGCCGCAGAAGCAATAAAAATCAAAAAATTGCCCTATCGTTACATACTAATCGATGAATATCAGGATTTTTCGTTATTGTTCTTATCACTTACAAAGGCACTTCGCCATTCTGCGCCAGCGGCAAATTTACTCTGTGTAGGCGACGATTGGCAGGCAATTAATCGCTTTGCCGGTTCTGACGTCGAATTCTTTATCAATTTCAAAAAATATTTTCCCGAAGATTGCAAAAAACTTTTCCTCCCCACAAATTACCGATCGGGTAAGCGCATTGTAAAAAACGCAAATTATTTCATGTCTCGCGCATTAAAAGATTTCAACGGCTGCAAGTCGGGAAATAAAAAACTGAAATCTGCTATTTTTTATCGAGACATAGATTTTGAAACACGGCATAGCTCAGATCTGCCACTTTTACTCGAAAATTATATCAGGTCTTGCCTTCATATCATTGAAGATAACCCAAACAAATCAATCATGATACTTCATCGAAATAACGAAATGAGTTTTCGTGGTTGGACAATAGACAAATTTGTCTCTACACTTCAGGAACAAGCAACAGCTAATAACCTCATTACTAATAGCGCGGATACAAATCTAATCACAGGCTCTACCATTCATCGTTCAAAAGGACTCGAATCTGATATTGTTGTATTACTTGAAATTGATGCAGAAAAATTCCCAGGAAAAGACAAAAGTCATGGTCTATTTTCGATTTTTGGAGACAGTGAACAGAATCTTTTCATCGATGAATCGAGATTATTCTACGTTGCGCTCACTCGACCTCGCGAAAAGCTATATATTCTATCAAAAACCACTTCGATACCAAAAAACCTACGAAAAACGACTAAGGCAAAACTAAATTTTTTCAATTATTTGAACGGGGATTGGCTGATAGATTTTTAAATCCACGCTTCTAGACGCTTTCTTTCTTCCGATCCTTCTTCGTATGAATCAAGAATATCCTGAATGTATGTTTTCCCATTCGAAAGATTCAATGTTTCGACATGTGGCATCGATGAGAGGAGTCGAATAATCGCTTCGTCGGTCTCAATATTCGTCATGGATTTCTTTTCGCCATTTTTGTGTGAATTGACACGCAACTCACGATAAACAAATCTCGTGATTCCAGCCTGAAGACAATATTTTAAACAATTTTCACAGCTTGCCATCTTATTGTAAAGTGTGCATCCGGTCAGATCTCGATTTGAAAAAATTAAAGCGTTCATTTCCGAATGAATAGCAAAATAATATTTCATCGGACGCTCCGAAAGTGTCATCTTCTGCTCATTCGCGCCCTGAATCATACCATTATAGCCGAAGGATATTGGACGATGCTTTGAATCGACGATCACACAACCATTTTTCGACGATGGGTCCTTACTGCGCTTTGCGACCTCATCTGCAATATTCATAAAGTACTCATCCCAACTCATCTGTTTTTCTTCCATATGACCTCCATTTCCTTCATTATATCATATCGATAGGAGTAAAACGGATTTTTGAGCTTATGTTTGTAATGCATCTAGATGCTCGATAATATCGATAAAAATAACGGAGGAAATATGCGCAAAGCTCTCATTGCATTACTTGTCGCCAGTGCTGTAGCCTTCACTGTCGTCTGTATTCCCTTAGCTACAATTACAAAAGCATCATCCTGTGAAGATGTCTATTTTATCTTTGCTCGTGGTTCAGGAGAAAAACTAAACGACGAAGAATTTTCATCGTTCAAAAGCAATATCATAAAGAAAATAAAATTGACTCTTCCAGAGCTAAAATACAATTTTTACGAATTAGGTTCAGATTATCAAAATGGTTACAAATACCCAGCTGTAGACTTAGATTTTTTCTCGGCTATCAGTACAACGTTATCTAAAGGTACCGCATTTGAGTTCGGAAAGAGTATAGATGAAGGCATAAACGAACTAAAATCTTATATTGCAAAAAAGAGCTCCGCCTGCCCAACCTCAAAATTTGTTCTGGGCGGCTATTCTCAGGGTGCGATGGTAATAACAAAAGCCCTACCGTATCTAAATCCAGCCAATATCCTCTACGTTGCTAATTTCGGCGATCCAAAACTCTACCTCCCGGAGGGGGAAGGACTATTTCCCGATGCATGCCGAGGTGAGAATCTTTCACCGTATCGAGAATACGCACCAAATTGCCGTACTTCTGCCGGATATCTAGGCGCCAAGAAGCCTTATCTTGAATCTGGCTGGAATAATAAGGTAGGGCTCTGGTGTAATGACGGAGATTTTATCTGCGGAGGAGGATTCATATTGAGCGAACCATTTAGAACCCATGTCCGCTACGCTGATGATGGACGTATTTATGATGCTGCGAAGATAATTAGCGAAAAATTAATTGATAAATATCCGAATTATCTCAAAACGTCAGAAGAGGAAGCCCTGTCAGTCATTCAGTCATCAGGGAATAGAGACGTCGTCTTTCTGCTTGATACTACCGGCTCAATGGACGACAAACTTCTAGATGCTACCAGTAGTATAAACTGGATTGCACAGCAAATCGTAGAAAATGGCGGACGCGTCGGACTCTGGATTTTTGGAGACCTGGAAGAAATACAACCTTCAAAAATAGTCGATTTTACAAACAATCTAGAGGAATTCTATCAAAAGTTTGATTTAGATACACTCCCAAAAAGCGATGGTGGTGATTTTCCTGAATCCGTGTATTCTGCAGCTCTAGCTGTACTGAATGGAATGGAATGGAAAAGTGGCGCAACAAAATCCGTCATCCTTATCACAGATGATGAACCCTTAGATCCAGATCGTGACGGTACCACTTTAGAAGATGTCGCAAGACGAAGCCTTGAAATAGATCCTGTAAATTTCTACACCTTGGGGATGACAAACGATTTGAAACTTTTCTACGAGAATTTCATTAACGCCACCGATGGCAAGCAAATCAACCTGACATCAGATAATTCAAACTATTCATCCATTATCAATCGGCCAAATATTTCACTTGCACTAGCAGAATATATCGCTCAGCCCAATAGCTCACTTACGTTTGAAATTAAAGGGGAGCTGAGTGGGATAGAACACGTTGATTGGGATTTGGATTTAGACGGAGAATACGATACTACCACAAATGAGCCATACATTTCTGCAAAGTATTCACACGCTTTAGATGGGTACTTGAAGGCAAAAGTAAAATACAAAAATGGCGAACACTCAACTGCCTCATCAAAAGTAACGATAACCGATTCGCCCGTCCCAACACCATCCCTCTCCGTCAATAATATATTGTACGGTGAAGACGATATCTCTGTTTCTTATTCATTTGAAAATGCCGCCACTGGCGCGTTGATTTCTATCGATGAGATACCAGTCGGTTATAGCACTATTCCTTCAATAGACTTCAATTATGATTTAGTTAACAGTACAATTCTACTCATACCTTTTTCAAGTAGTGGATTATTAGGCACACCTGTCAAAATAACTCTTCAAAACAATACAGATAAGACTGGAAAAACAGAATATCATAATAATGATTCTGACACCAATGCGTCCGACTATGAAGATAAATTGATCGACTTTCAGAACCTTCTCAACGAAAAACTTTACCTTCGCGCACCAAACTCTGGCAGAAAATAACTAATAAAAGATTATCAAAAGTCAAAAGATAGTATTTATCGAGAAGACAAATGCCAATGATTTCCATATTCGCATTTATAAACAGATAGCTCTGGCGCATTATGGTCATATTCCGCTACTTTTGCGGCCACCTCAGCCTCTTCTCGCGTCGCATAGCAGATTTTATGAGAATCTCCAACCCAGCATTTTTCCGGCTCATACTGAGCGGTACTGTATTTTTTCATCCTTGACATATTCATGATATTATAGCATTATCTCCTAAATCATTCTAGTTGTAAAAAATACAACAAATTTTGTACGAATTAGTATTGACGCACTATATATAGTGTCATATACTAAACGCAGACACTAAATATAGCGTCAGTCAAATTCAAGGACAAACTTAAAATAAAAATCTGCAGAACATAACATAATAAGGAGGTATATTTTTATGTTCAAAAAAATCAAGAAGCGCGATGGAAAAATCGTTAATTTTAATCCAGAAAAAATTACCGATGCAATTGCCGCTGCAGGTGCCAGTACGGAAGAATTCAAATACGATCGTGCAAAGCAACTCACCGAAAAAGTTCTAGCTCGAGCCGAGGAGCAGACTGATGTTCGTACACCTAGTGTAGAGCAGATCCAAGACATCGTAGAGCAAGTTTTGATGGAATCCAGCTTCAAACGTACTGCCAAAGCCTACATTATGTATCGTCAGGAACGCAACCGCACTCGTTCTGCAAAGTCCAATTTGATGGAGTCATACAAAAAGATTTCACTTGCTGACGCTTCTGAAGATTCAGACATTAAGCGCTCAAATGCAAACGTCGATGGTAATTCCGCAATGGGTAAAATGTTACAATTCGGCGCAGAAGGCTCAAAAGAATTCGCAAAAACCGTCCTAATGGATCCTCGTTTCGGAGCTGCACACGATAATGGTGATATTCACATTCATGACCTTGATTTTTATGCAACAGGCACACTCACTTGCTGTCAGACTGACCCTCTAAAACTTTTTGCAGACGGTGGCTTCAACACTGGACATGGCCATCTTCGTACCCCAAATTCTATCGGCTCTTATGCTGCCCTCTGTGCTATTATTCTGCAAGCGAACCAGAACGAGCAACATGGTGGCCAATCAATTCCAAATTTCGACTATGCAATGGCGCCAGGCGTCGATAAAACTTTCCTCAAGGCACTACACCGCAATTTAGAAAAATACAACAAATTTGCTGGCAAGCGCATTAAGGATAATATCCCGGATACGATTAAATTTGGCGACGACGAACAGTTGAAAAAACTAAAAGTCCCAGAGTCGGTCATTAAGGCTTCGAACGAAGATACCGAAAAACAGACATTCCAGGCAATGGAAGGCTTCATCCATAATCTTAATACTATGCACTCTCGCGCAGGAGCACAGGTGCCATTCACATCGATCAATTTTGGTACCGATACCTCTCCTTCTGGCCGTCTTGTCAGTAAATACCTACTCGAAGCTACCATGAATGGCCTCGGAAAAGGTGAGACACCAATTTTCCCAATTTCAATTTTCAAGGTAAAAGAAGGTGTGAATTATAATCCAGAAGATCCGAACTATGATCTATTCAAGCGCTCAATGGAAGTCTCTGCAAAGCGCCTATTCCCAAATTTCACTTTTGTCGATGCACCATTTAATCTACAATATTACAAGCCAGGCGACTATCGCACAGAAATTGCAACAATGGGCTGCCGTACACGTGTATTTGGCTCAATTTTCCCAGAATCGGATGGTATCGTCACTGGTCGTGGCAACTGTTCATTCACCACTATTAACCTAGTCCGTCTCGGTATCAAAAATGGCATCTGTTTAGAAGAACGCAAAGAAGCTGATTGGTCTGGATTCTACAAGAATCTCGATGAAATGATGGATCTTGTCAAAGACCAGCTCCTCGAGCGCTACGAATTCCAAGCAAATCAGCATGTACGCAATTTCCCATTCTTGATGGGGCAAGGGAACTGGTTTGATTCGGAAAATCTCGGCTGGAACGACAAACTCCGCGATATAATTAAGCATGGTACGCTCTCGATTGGTTTCATTGGCCTCGCAGAATGTCTTGTCGCAATGACGGGTAAACATCATGGCGAGAACGAAGAATGCCAAGAATTAGGACTAGACATCATCACGCACATGCGCGAGCGTTGTGATGACTATAGCAAGAAATATAAGCTAAATTTCTCCTTGCTTGCCACGCCAGCAGAAGGTCTTTCTGGTCGCTTTACAAAAATGGATCGCAAAGAATATGGCAAGATCACAGGAGTCACCGACCGAGATTTCTACACGAATTCATTCCATGTTCCTGTATATTTCCCAATTTCTGCATTTCGAAAAATTGAAATAGAAGCTCCATACCACGCATTATGTAATGCTGGCCACATCTCTTATATCGAGCTAGATGGTGACCCATCCGATAACATCGAAGCATTCGAAGCTGTTATTCGCAAAATGCACGACTGTGGTATTGGCTATGGCTCCGTAAATCACCCGGTCGACCGTGACCCAGTCTGTGGATTCGCTGGTATTATAAAAGGGAATCGTTGTCCTTCTTGTGGGCGTATTGAAGATGATGTCTTATTCGAGCGCCTACGTCGCATTACTGGCTACTTAGTAGGCTCACTCGAACGTTGGAATGACGGTAAAAAGGCTGAGGAAGCCGCACGCGTCAAGCATAATGTCTCCGCCGAAGATTGCAAGAGTGAATTTGTCGCCTGTGCGAAGAATGGCGTCTATACGAAGAAGGAAAAAGCCGCTCGTGAAGCAAAGAAAGCCAGTAGCAAAAAGGCATTAGGAAAGGCGTAATATGAAGACTGGCGCAGCTCAAAAGCGCCCTAGTGCGCCACATACTCAACAGTCCAAAACTAGCACTGAGGCTCTCCCATCAGGATCGACAGATCCACAGACAATTCGCCTTTCAGGCCCATTAGAACATGATAATATTGTCAATGGCTATGGCCTGCGCGCAGTATTATGGACGCAGGGTTGTTGGCGGCATTGTCCAGGCTGTCAGAATCCCGAAACTTGGGACTTTGATGACGGCTCGCTCGTCGATATCGCCAAAATCAAAGAAGAATTAGCTTCTTTCCCAGGACAAGCCGGTATCACATTCTGTGGCGGTGAGCCGTTCGAACAGCCCGAAGCCTGCCTTGAAGTCGCCAAGTTTTGCAAAGAAGAGCTTGGATGGAACGTCTGGAGCTTCACCGGCTATACCTATGAAGAACTCAAAAAAATTGGAGGTGCCAAATGGGAATTTTTGAAATGTCTTGACGCTTTAATTGATGGACCTTTCATCCTCGCTCAAAGAGATTTGACCTGCAAATTCCGTGGATCTCGCAATCAGAGACTATTACATCTGAAAAACGGCAAAATCATCAAAACCGAATAAACTACAGCGCCATGAAAAAGAGCCGTCATGATAGCGGCTCTTTTAATGTGCTAGGTGCTTAATTGTAATTTATTGTTTTGCTTATTATTTTGTTCTCTGCTTCCCATATTAAGGTATTATCAAACTGATATTGCCACCTTCCTTCCGCAACAACATAACTATATTCTACGGAAATTGGTAGCTGAGCAAAATCTACTTCTGATGTGGCAATCATTTTTAACACCGTGGTAATTTCTTCTATATACTCAGTGGGTACATCCTGTGAATCATGGTTAGCTGCTCTGATAATCATATCAGGCTCACCATGATAAGAAAAACGGCTAATTGACATAGAGTAAATCAAATCTTCTGCAAAATCCACATAGGCAATTCGCAAAGTAGTACCAGTATTAGTTATAGAGTAATCTCTTCCACAGCTACTTATAGTATAATATGACATGTCACTTACGACTGGATCGCCAAATGATACTTTGTATCCAAGGTCGGTGCAATAATCATCAAGCTCGAATATATCACCGTTATAATAGTTTTGATAATCGACTAATTCGGGGTTATCAAGAAAACTGCAGTCAAAAGTGTTCTTCGAGTCATCTTCGATAGGATCTTCAGGCTCCTCGACATTCTCAGACTCAACAAATGTTGTTTCCGAAGAAATTGGCGTCATCTGAGTCATATCCTGATCAACCTTGCTGATTGGATTAGTAGCCTCGACCGAAACTGATACTTCTTGTTCCTGATTAGGCATAGCCGATGCCACATTTTTACTTCCACAACCCACCAAAGTAAATGCTACGATGATAATAATACCAAAAACTGACTTTTTCATAACACACACCTCCTATTTTATAATGAGCTTAACTGATAGCATAATTGCTATATTTACCCCTTTATTATAGCACACTTCATCAAAAAAGTCAATAGTGCTATCGCTTAGTTAATTCTATATAAGTAGGATAATTACACTGTGACGGCTCTATTCCTTAGCTCATCATATACGATGCCAGATAATTGAATTATTCGCTCTGTTTGAGCTACTATCTCACCATTATCATATTGGATCATTTCTGGAATAGGAGCGGGAAGAGGATAGAGATTCGTCGGATCATATTCGTTCAGAAATGCGACATATTCTAGCAGATCAATTACAGCTACTACTCTCTCTTTGCTCATACCGGAATATCGCGCAATGATACCTTCGTATGAGTTATCTAATGGATTTTCTTCATAATATCGCGCAACCGTCGTAAAAGCATCCGAAGTATCGATCAAACGAGCAGACTCCATCCATTCTTGCATCTCGACATAAGCTTGGTACCATTTGTTTTCTTCCCAGAAATAAGCATCTCCGTTCGTAGGATCACGAAATCTTTTATCCATATCTGCTTCACTAATTCCCGTCTTCATACTTCCAAAATCTTGCGTATAGTACACAAAAGCCGAGCCACCAATCCAACGTGACATCTCTGGACTAGAAGCAACGACCTTTTCATCACTAGTCCAGTGGTAGTTTTCTTTATATTCTGCACAAATTCTCTCAGCTCCTACCGCACAAGGATGCAAACGTCCTTTTGTGAAGTCAATTTCCGTAAGCCTTTCAACAATACTATCATCTGCATCACCTACCTCGGAAGTACGCTGTCCGGACATAATCATATATTGTGCTAGGGCGCCATTGAGATTCACGACCGGAAGTCTTGTCTTGTTATTAATACTCAAGTCCAACATACATTGACCTGGATCATCATCATTCTTTGCCTCTTCACGACCTTCCTCTCCGTCTTTCGTACGATTCGGCCAACCAGATTGATAGCCATCATATTCATAATTTGTCGAACGAGAGTACTTCCATTCTGTTGGCTGATCATAGTAATAATATCTATTACCTTGTTCATCAAAATGCGCAATAACCCAGTCACTCTCACAACCATGAGGCCTAGATCCATTCGCCGAAAAACCTCCACCATCTCCCCAGTATGCATCAAGATTGTTTTCCTCTGGGTTTAAGGGGCCATCACCATAGTCTGGGTCGCTCTTGTCGCGATTTCTTTCTACGCCATCACTATCATAAGTGAAGCTTTCTTCGTTTCCAAATACATATCCTCCATCATCGAAACGCATTTCAACAGTATTATCGAATATTTCCACTGCTGTCTTATCTAGCATTGAAAGGTCGGTATTTCGATAATCATTGCAATATGCAGATGATACTGCTGCGACCGAATTCGACTTCACACAGTCACCAATCGATTGAGAAAACTTCACTTCCGAAGCTGCACTCGATGTAGGAGAAAGGGAAGCAATCGCATCACCTAGCACTCCGCTCATTCCGCCTACTACCGAGGAAAGCGAGGTCGTCTGCGCAGATGAAAGCAGTGGTACAAAATTATATGCAATACTTCCCAAGAACGTATATCGAGAAGATGTATCAAATGGATTCTTCGTCAGCTGATCATACTCAGCCTGCTCGGCGATAATCTCTTGATGTTCGCGATAATTTATCTTCACTGCACCAGCATCACCCGTCGCCTGACCAGCACCCTTGGCATGCTCGCCATACATACGCTCAGTCGCATTACGCATCGCTTCTCCTAACACCTTCGTATCCTCACCCGAGAAATAGGTCTGAGTCCGGTTTTGCTCAAATTTCTCCGCCGTTTGATCAAGAACGGAACTCGCAACCGATGCATCATTTTCTATTAAGCCACCTAAAAGGTTTTTTAAACTGCTCCATTTACTCGAAATCCAGTTTCCGATTCGTTTAAACATCGATCCAATCTTCACAATTACACCTTCGCCATGATATTCATTCACATTTCCTTCGTAATAACAACCACGGATATCATCTTCGTTGCCAGCAGCAAGATTCGCTGTACCATTTCCACCAATGTTCGCCTGCGCACTGACAGAAAGAACGCCATCGTCACCTTGATCAAGCGTACTTTTGCCAAATAGATGATGAATTCCTGCAGTATCTGCTGCACCGGAACGAACAAAAATATTCATAATAGCATTGAGTGGAGCCTCGTTACCATAGCCTGCCACCGTCTTATCGATCGCCTCCATCATCAGGGAGCTTGCACTGACTTGACGTGCTGTCTGATCTGCATTAATCACGCCTTCAATATCGGTCGCAGCCGAGCTTACTCCACACTGTGGGTTATCAGATTTGGATGCCACTTCTTCTACGCGTTCCTTGAGTGACTTATCACCTAGGTCACTTTTGTCAGTAGCAGCATTAAGCGATTCTGCAATTTCCACGAATGCATCTTCATTCGTCTTATTATCAGAGCTAAGCTTGAAATCTTTAAAATTATTTCGTGACACAGAAGTACGATGCTGAGTCAATTCCTGGCTTTCATTATACCAACCAGAAATATCGCCACGATAAGAATTTGTCGCCGTCATGTATCGCTGTTTGAACTGCCAATTATTCATCGCATCCGAAAATCCGACGACGGAGCCAGTATCAGCTGCAATATCTAGCCTTGCTAGAATTTCTGCTTTGCGGTCTTCCAATGAAATCTGTTCGGCATTATTGCTAGAGCTATCGCTCGCTACATTTTCGCTATCAGCTAAGACGGTTCCGCCAAGTGTAGATAACTTACTATCTGACACGACGACCATTTCTGGAGAATTGAGATTGCCGACGACAAGAGCTTTTTCTCCACCATTCTCACGATAGGTAATGCCTAGTTCTGCAAAATCTTCTATCTGAGAATCGGACATTCCCATATCATTGAAGGCAACATCACCATATTTCGAAGTGCCACCACCATCACCAAGCTGAACATCATTGATCATAGCGTCTGTTCTTCCTTTTGTAGATACTACAGTAGAATTACTTTCCTCTCGCATGCGATTACGAAAACCTTCGAAAAACAACCACTGCCCACCAAATGAGGAGATTGCATAGATTGTCAATATTAATACTATCAAGAGTGGAGCGGCTTTCTTAAGCGACCCTCCGCCTTTGAGAATGCCACCTTCTCCTTTTTTGCCCATAAGGCCACCAAGTCCACTCATCAATGAATCTGTCACACCAGCCTTTTCTGCGGCTTTCAAAGCGGTCCCAGCAGCACCACCTGTCGCAGCATTAAGCCCGACTTCAAGGCCTTTTTTCGCTGCTGCATTCTCACCACTCTTCAATATGTTTTTAGCTCGGTCAGATGTACCACTAGATGATTCTTCTGAATCCTCGTCATTCTTGCTTGTGGAATTCAAAAAATCTGGACGAATACTGGATTCATACCCATCCATATTTTCATATACTCCAGTATTTTTTTCTTCAGAATCAGAGTCCATACTGCTTATTATTATAAGCTATTATTATTTTTTCAGCAATAAATAAAACTTATGTTATAATCAAATAAATATAGGAGGTTCATAATCTAATGAATACTGGTTCTATGCCGCAATTCGGCAAACCGACAAAGCAAAAGGTCGATGAAGACCCGAAATATTTTGGGCCACCCGCCATCTCTGGTGACCCTTTCGCTTCTACTCCGACTCCTTTTTCTATTCAAATGAATTATGATCTAGAAAAAAATAATAATCAGAAAGAAAGAGTCGAATTTCATTCAGACCCTATATCTATCACCGAGACAATCGATGACTATAATATCACCACCACAGGCGATCCTTTCTCCTTAAAACCACAACCCGTTCCAACAGGTCCTATAGATCAACCTACTAAGCCTACAAAAAATAAATCTTCTCATAATCGCCCATTGAAATATATCGCAAATGCGACCAAAAAAATCGAAGCCGCTGCTGGGCCAAATCTTGCGCTTTTATGTATAATTTTTGCTGCACTAGCTTTAATTTCTTCTTCTGTTGCTGTCTGGGCAATTCTTAGTCGGAATAATAACGCAAGTAATAATACTGTTTCATCAATTACGACCTCCGAAAGTGGGCTAGCCGCAAAGACTCTAAGTTTTTCTCAGGATAAAATTACGAACCCACTTGATGAAACTTTTTATCGTCTGAACTCAACTAGATACAATCCGACTGGTGACCCAGTTATCAGTGCTATCATGTCAAAAAATGGAACTACTGTCGACATTTCGGTATATTGGGACGCAGTTAGAGATTATTACAATATTACGACTGACAAAATTGAAAAAGAAACCTTCTCTATCGACTACGAAAAAAAGGTTTCTGATATCATAATTGCGCAAAGTGGAAATACGCCAGATGGAGATGTAATTCTAATACTCCTATCTGATGGCTCGATTCAATATATTCCCGTTACAATGTCTATTCAGACAAAATCATTTTCTACTAGTGGTCGCTTAAATGGTGTGTCCGATGTAGCAAAATTTTATACTGCTGATGGTTTTAGTACGAACAGTGGCATCGTACGCTTTTCCACGATCCTTGCTCAGAAATACGACGGATCACTTGTCGACCTTCAATCATATATTAAGTCAGCAAATGGTCAGAAAAACACTCAATAAAATTTTACTGGAAAAAACTAAAACATTATGCTATTATAGTAAAAGGTATTGGGTCGTCGCCAAGTGGTAAGGCAACGGGTTTTGGTCCCGTCATTCGCAGGTTCGAGTCCTGCCGACCCAGCCATTTTTTTAGGAAAGGGTTTCATGGAAAAAATTATAGAGGTGAAAAACCTTACAAAAACATACGGTAAAAAAGCCAACACATTTACTGCTTTAAAGGGAATTAATTTAAGCATCTATAGAGGTGAATCTGTTGCAATTGTTGGAAAGTCTGGCTCCGGAAAATCCACTCTCATGCATTTACTCGCTCTTCTTGATAGACCAACAAAAGGCTCCGTCTTTATTGATGGCAAAAACGCGACGACGCTCAAAAGTCGCGAGCTAAATCAGCTTCGTAATGAACGCTTCGGCTTTGTCTTTCAGCAGTTTTTCATGAATGCCAATGACACAGTCCTAGAAAATGTCCTTCTTCCTTTGAAAATCGCAAAAAAGAGCCGCAAAGAACGAAATAAACTCGCGATGGACGCGCTCAAAATTGTCGATCTTGAATCAAAAGAAGAGAATAAGGCTTTGAACCTTTCTGGTGGCCAGAAACAACGTGTTTGCATCGCACGTGCAGTCGTCAATGATCCTCAAGTCATTTTTGCAGATGAACCGACAGGCAATCTCGACTCAGCCACCGGTGACAAAATTACTGATCTCTTGTTCGGTCTAAATAAAGAAAAAGGTGTCACATTAATTATTGTTACTCACGATGAAGACCTAGCAAAGCTTTGCAATAGAATTATCCGTGTCTCAGATGGAAAAATAATTTCCGATCAAACAGTCCGAAAAGATTCTCAAAAGAAAGCGAGTGTTCGTCTAGAAAAAGAAGCAGCTCGCGTCAAAAAAGCTAACGAGGAGAAATAAATGAAGATAGTAGATTTAATTACAACCGCTAACCGTAATCTTTTTCGTGCAAAAACACGAACTTTCTTGACAATCCTTGCCGTCACTATTGGTAGCTTTACAATCATATTAAGTAATGCCGTTAACGCAGGCGTGAATGATTTCATTGATAAACAAGTCGAAGCAATTGGTGGCGAAGGATTCATTGAAGTAATGTCAGCGTCTGCATACAATCAGGCTTCGGACTTGTTACAAGGTGGCGCAAAAGTCAAGGAATACGATGAAAAAACTGGTGGAAGTATTCTCGGTGCAAGCATTCCAGAAGCTGACTTTCAAAAAATGAAAGAAGTTGAGGGAGTAAATACTCTCGAAGTATTGCATATGCTCAGTACTGAATGGATGCGTCGAGAAGGAGAAGAAAAGAAATATAATGTTTCGGTCGAATATTTCCCAATCGAAGGGATTAACCTCGATCTCGCTGCTGGCCGTTCTTTAGATGATTCAACCAAAGAAAACGAAATAATAATCAATAACGACTGGCTAGAGCCTCTCGGCTTCTCAAATCCAGAAGATGCGCTAGATAGTACTGTAGAAATTGCAATCAAACAGACAGCAAAATGCTACGTAAATCCAAATAATTGCATGACAACCGTCAAAGGCAAAATTGTTGGAGTTCAGGCACCTGGTGTCCTTGCTATGAGCGGGGAATTACACATCAACAAAGCTTTTGACAATGAATTATATGATCTCTCTATGGAAGGAGTTCCAGAATCAAGCAGAGAAATCTACTTCGCTATTGGCGATGTGGACCCTACGAGAATGGATGACATTCGAAAAGAGTTTCGTGAAATCGGATATGAATTCATCACGATTGATGACACTGTCGGTATGATTAGAACCTTCTTTGATGTAATCTTGATAGTATTTAATATTTTTGGCGGAATAGCCTTGCTCGCAGCAGCAATCGGTATTATCAATACACTTTTTATGGCAGTCCAAGAGCGTACCAGAGAAATCGGACTAATGAAAGCGATGGGAATGAGCGATCGAAGTGTATTTTTAAGTTTCTCTATGGAGGCAATTCTACTCGGATTCTGGGGATCCGTATTTGGAATTTCCGTATCAGCAATCACAGGATTAGCTACAAACACAATTGCACATGAGACTTTCTTATCGCAATTTCCAACTTTCAATTTAGTTATCTTTAAGCCACTTAATATGACCATAATCACACTCATAATAATGCTAATTGCTTTCATTGCAGGAACGGCTCCTGCGCGCCGAGCAGCAAGAAAAAGCCCGATCGAAGCTCTCCGTTACGAATAATAAAACACGACAAAAGCATGGTTGACATTCCACAATTGTATGGTATAGTTATAATATGAGACTTCCCCTTGAAAAAACTGGACAAAAAATAAAGATAGAAAAGCTTACACCTGGTGGCCAAGGAATTGGCGTGGATTCTGATGGTAAAAAAGGATTTTTCTGGAATGCATTGCCAGATGAAATAGTAACAGAATACACTATCACAAAAAATAAATCACATTACTTCGAAGCAATAGCAAATAGAGTTGAATCCCCATCTACCCATCGCATTGAGCCAAAAGACTCTTGTTTTCTTTCGACTTCTCCATGGCAAATAATGGACTATTCTTATGAATTAGGGCAGAAAAAGAAACTTTTAATAGAAGTATTTCGCCAAAATAAAATCAACATTGACTCCTTTGTTAAAAACATCACCGTAAAAACCGACAATAATGATTATTATTATCGAAACAAGATGGAATATGCGCTTTACTGGGATATTGAGTCCTCGAAAATCAAGCTCGCATTTCATAAACGTGGCACGCATCGTAAAGAACCGATTAATCAATCATCTATTGAGCGTCCAGAGATTTTCGCAAAAGCTCAGCAAATCGTTAATGAGCTAAACAACCGCCACGAAGAGGCCCGCAAGTACCAGTCTCTATTACTTCGCTCCAATCAGAATGGTGAGGTATCCGGTGGACTTTATGAGAATCATCAGCCACATCCAGATTTTGACAATCTCAATGATTTAATCTTGGGAAAAAGTTATTCGTATTCACCAAATGGTTTTTTCCAAATTAATTTACCCGTCTATGAAATGGCACTTGAAGCAATTCGTGAAAACATTACATTAAATAATGTCTTAGACCTATATTCTGGAGTAGGCACGATTGGACTTTCCGTAGCTCGCAATAAAAACTTAATCTTAGTCGAAAGCAATAAATCAGCCTTTGCTGAGCTTGAAAAAAATTGCGAAATAGCAAATGAAGAGACAAGTTTTGCAACACCTATTTTTGCAAAATCCGAAGAGGCATTAGACCAAATCGCCCATGATCAAATCGTAATCTTGGATCCACCGCGTGCTGGCTGTGATAAAAAATTAATCGAAAAACTTCTAGCCCAAAAACCAGAAAAAATCATCTACCTTTCTTGTAATCCAGCGACTCAGGCTCGTGATGTAAAGATGTTGCTTGAGAACCAAGAGCGAGCAGAATCATATTCGATCAAAACAATTATCCCTTTTAATTTCTTTCCGCGTACCCCTCATCTCGAAAATCTCATCGTCTTAGAACGAACTACAAGATAGAGAATATGCTATAATTAAAATATGAAAATTACATTTTTAGGCGCTGGTGTTTTTGGAAGTGCGCTCGCAAAAATCGCAGAATATAATGGACATGAAATCCGCTTTTATGATCCGATTAAGTATCCCGAAATAACGCTCGATCACGCTATAGGTGGTGCCGATCTCGCCGTCTATGTTGCGCCATCAAATGTATATCAAGACATTATTCCAGCTCTTCCTGAAGATTTACCACTTGTTTGTGCAAGCAAGGGTTTTTTATCTGTCGAGCCATTCAAAAAATTTAAAGATTTTTCAGTCATTGGCGGTGCAGCTTTTGCAGAAGATGTTCTTACTGCGCTAAAAAATAGTGCCGAAAGTACCGATGACAGCGAAGACGACACGAATTCTAGTATCAAGGAAATCAGTTTTACTGTCAGTTCACCTTTGCTAGAACAAATTTTTTCAGCCGAGAAAATTCGAACTGAATATACAGACGACCGTCGTGGAATTATGCTCTGTGGGGCACTGAAGAATGTCTACGCAATCGGAGCAGGACTATATGCCGACGGTTCCGTACCGATGTCCTATTTAGAAACAGTAACAGCAGAAATGGCCGAAATACTTGAAGCAAATGGAGCAACCAAGGACACCTTGAGACTTTCATGTGGAGTACAAGATTTAGTTCTTTCATGCTCTAATAGCTCAAGAAATTACCAATTCGGCGAACATTTAAAAAACAATACACTAAATGACTCTACTGAAACTGTCGAAGGCGTATCAGTTATTGAATCATTAAAAAACATATCAGACTTCATTATCCCAGAAAAGTCAAATATTTTCCGTGAAATAATAGCGGCAGTATCTAGTAGTGAGAAGGGATAACATGGCAGAGCTAAACGAAGCGCAGCGCGCAGCTGTCGAATACATGGACGGGCCATTACTAGTCCTCGCTGGTCCTGGCACCGGAAAGACTCAGCTTCTTTCTTCAAAAGTGGAATTCATCCTGAAAGAAACCGACGCAAATCCAGACACGATTTTATGTTTAACCTTCACCGAAAGTGGCGCCTCAAACATGCGCGAGCGATTATTTTCCATCATTGGGCCAGATGCTGGACGCGTGAATATTAGTACCTACCATTCTTTTGGTGCAGAAATTCTTGCGCAATACAAAAATTATAGCAACGAATTTGATCGCGAATTAGACTCGGCTATCAGCCCAGTAAAACAAAACGTCATCATCAAGTCTATTCAAAGCAAGCTCGAACCCTTCGATATTCTAAAGAAATCGTATATCTCTTCTCGTGATATTCTCGAAACAATTTCCGCGGCAAAAAGAGCAAATCTCGATAGTAATTTCCTTGAACAAATTGCGAAACGAAACATAGCAGATTTAGAACAAATCAATCCGCAAATAGACTCAATATTATCGACTCTCCAAAAAGGAGAACGTTTACGATTTGATGATGGAATGAATCGAATATATAATCCTATCCTTCAAATACTTGAAGAACACTCCGAAGAAAAGCCTATTGTCGGCAATATATATCCAATCGCAAATACCTATCGAGACAACCTTTCACTAATTATTAATAACTTGCAATCCGCCGAGAAACCATCGATCAAGCCACTCTCAGACTGGAAGAATAATAATTGCGAAATCGACAATAATGGCATGTGGAGACTAAAAAGTTACCTAGCTAATTTGCGACTTCTCAGTCTTTCCAATATTATGAAAAAATATGAGGAATATTTGAACGAATCGGGACTTTATGATTTTGACGATATGATCCAACAATCCATAAAAATCGTCAAAACTGATGACGGATTCAAAAAGACATTGCAAGAAAAATACCAATACATTTTATTGGACGAGTTCCAAGATACTAATGCTGCCCAATCCGAATTAATATCTTTACTGACCGATTATGATTCACCTCAAATCATGGCAGTCGGCGATGATGATCAGGCAATTTACGCCTTCCAGGGCGCGAATGTGTCCAACATGAAAGATTTCAAGAAAAAATATAATGCAGCCAGTATTTCTCTTGTTCAAAATTATCGTTCTTGCGGCGAAATTATTGATTTATCGAAAAAAATTCGCGAACAAATCATCGATTCTTATTCCAATACCGAAGGCGAAATTAAGACTCTAAAAGCAACGAAGCCTGGATCAGCTGAAATTTCTCGTCATGAATTTTTGGAAGATTCTGCACAATATCATTGGGTCGCAAAAGAAATTCACAAACTTGTAAAATCCGGCGTCAGCCAAAAGGAAATTGCCGTAATCACACCAAAGCACAAATACGTCACATCGCTAATTCCATATCTCAAACAATACGACGATATAAAAATCGCCTATGAAAAACGAGATAATTTGTTCGAAGACCAATATATTCATGAATTATTCGTAATGTCAAAATTCATTTATGGCTTATCAAAAAACAATAACGTATCAAATCTTCTCCTTGAAATATTATCATTTGACTTTCTAGAAGTTCCACCAATTTCCGCAATTAATACAATTTTAAACAACAATAAAAAAGTACAGAATCCGCTCGAATATCTCACTTTGTCAGAAGATGAAAAACTTTGTGATATTGCCAAGTTCTTTGCCGAATGTACATCTAAAGCTGAAGATACTCCGCTCGAATTATTTATAGATTATTTAATTGGTACTACCGCGCTACCGTCAGGCATTAAATCAAATTTTCTCGATTACTACCAGTCAAACGGAACCGATTTTAGCAATTTCAAACTATACGACAATCTTCACGTTTTTCGCGAAGCTATTCGACAGTATAGTGAATCCGATAGACCAATGCTATCCGATTTAATGACATTTCTTGATGACTACGAGTCGGTAGGAGAACCACTCAATAGTACGAGCCCGTATCGTGATTCCTCTGACGCTGTACAAATATTATCCGCACACAAAAGCAAAGGTCTAGAATTTGAATACGTATTCCTTATTTCGACTGATGACAAGGCCTGGGGAAACGCAAAAGGGAATAATGATGTAATTTCTCTACCTGCAAACCTTGTCCAAATTCGCCATACCAGCAAAACGGATGACGAGTGTCTGCGTCTGTTCTTCGTAGCATTGACTAGGGCAAAGAGATATCTCTATATGACGAATTCCGCCCAGGACTATTCCGAGAAAAAAATCAATCATCTTCAATATCTCGCAGAATTTATTCATACGGACAAGAAATTATACTCGCCATATTTACCACAAAAATCTACTGAGGTAATTCGACATTATGATGGGATTTCAAAAGACGAAGAACGAAGCGATCTAATCACGTCATGGATTTCTTCTTATCAAAATATTGAAGGAAATATACGCGAGCTCTTACTCGCAAGGCTTGAAGAATATCGATTGACATCTTCGGATTTGACTTCATTTATTGATATTTGCTATTCTGGCCCACAGAAATTTTATGAAGAAAAAATACTTCATGCGCCAGGCGAGTCTTACTCGGAGTCTCTCACGTTAGGTAATATTATTCACGCGACATTCGAACAGGTTGTCAACCATAAATTATCCGAAGAAGATGCAATAAAGTTCTTCCACGAACAAGTAGAAAAATCGAATATTCCCCCTGACGAACTAGATAATTTCATTATCAAAGGCGAGAAAACAATTCGTGCATCATTGGTAAAATTTAAAGATATATTATATGATCCGAATACTCAGGCAGAGGTTAATCTCGACTACGAACATCTAATGTTTGGAAATATTCCACTAAAAGGACGCGTAGATTTAATCAGGATAAATGAAGCTGAGAAAACCATTGAGATCTACGACTATAAGACCTCTGACTACCGAAAAGAGAAATGGCAATCTCATCCTACGCTTTTCAAGTATATGTTACAACTAGAATTTTATAAGACTCTGTTAAATCTATCACCAAAATATAACAAATATAAAATTCACTCCGCACACATCCTATTCGTAGTGCCCGATAGTGAATCCGGCGAAGTCCATGACAAAACCTACGATTACAACGAAGCGGACGAGGAAGAATTCAGAAAGATTGCCGAAGCGGTTTACTCGCATATTAAAAATCTCGATTTTGTCGATAATCCAAAACTCTTTATCCCTCCAGATAAAAACAGAAGATTAAAAGACATTAAAGATTTTATCAAGCTAATTATTGACGCTTTGGCATAATGATTATATAATTAATAATAGTTTGTATTATACAAAAGAATATTATCTTCCAAAAGAAAGGGGGTGACCTATGTGTTTGAAACAACCTACAGATGTCCCAAGTGTGGCAAAGTTTGTCTTTCTGAACAAGCAGCTGCTGCACATTGTGCAAAAGAAAAATGCCCTGCCTGTGACGGAAAAGGCATCATTATTGGCTTCTTAGGACCGAATCAAACATGTCAGACATGCAAAGGTGTTGGTCGAATTTAATGGAAGAAAATTTAAAGACGAGATGAAATTATGTCTCGTCTTTTTTTCTTTAAGACAGTTCGTAATTCTTCCGTATTTTTACAATTCATAAGTCGATTTCTTAATTCAGATGCGCCATCAAATCCTGAAAAATATACCTTGATAAAATGCTTGATTGGTTCATATGGATATCGCGAACCACGAGCATTTAATTCATCTGCACGTGCATCATACAGATCCAAATGGTAAAGAAACAAGTCATTTAATTCTTCCTGTTTTGGCTGATATTCAGTAAAGCAAAATGGGTTTGCAAAAACACCCCGACCGATCATGAAGCCATCAACGCCAGGGAATTGCTCAGAAAGAGATTTGACATGAGTCAGATCTTTTATATCGCCGTTAATAATCAATTTTGTATCTGGTGCAATTTCATCACGCATTTTTAATAATTTTGGAATTAAGTCATAATGAGCTGGTACCTTCGACATTTCTTTTCGCGTTCGGAGATGAATTGTAAGTGCAGCTAAATTCTGGTTCAAAAGTAGTGGAATCCAATCTAAATACTCGTCACAAAATGTAAATCCTAAACGAGTTTTAACAGATACAGGAAGTCGAGTCGCAGCCTTTGCCTTTTTTATACATTCTACCGCTAATTCTGGTGTTCTTATCATTGCTGCTCCGCCCCCAGCCTTATTAACATGACGATCCGGGCATCCCATATTGATATCTAATCCATCAAAGCCGAATTCTTCAAGGTGCGTCGCTATATCCGCAAAATGATCTGGGTTTTTTCCCCAAATCTGCGCAACAATTGGACTTTCAATATTTGAATCATCAGCAGTAATTTTCGATGTTTTACCACAAATATCCAATCTTTCCAGAGCATCGTGGCGTCCTTTTTCGGAAGCAAAGCTTGAAACATTCGTAAACTCCGTAAAGAACACGTTCGGACGTCCAGCTTTTGCAATTACACGACGAAAAACAACATCAGTCACTCCTTCCATCGGGGCAAGAACTGTGAATCCATGAGGTAATTTGTTCCAAAAATTAGACATATAAATATTATAACATATTTTTGGCTCTTTTCCATTTACATATCTGTAAAAATACGCTATAATGTAATTATTCTTATACACATTTACATCGAAGGGTGGTGATTGAGTGAACGCACGGCAAAATATTCAATATTCTAATTTTTTAAAACATTGGCCACCAAGAGGTTGGAGATGTCCCTTCTGTGGTGAAGTACACAAATTTCCCGATTCATCCTACTTTCCACGCAGCTTCTACGGCGCTATCGATTTATATTGTAGCAAGGATTGTAGTTGGGAGTATCGAAAAAATTTGCGGCTTCATCTATGGAGTGACGAAGATCGATCCAACGTTTGGCAATTGTATTATCCCAGTCGACCAAAAAGAATATCTCTAGTTCGTGAAACGGAAGACAATTTTGGCAAAAAACAATGGGCTGAATGGAAAATACCAAATTTTGTCGGTAATGAATTATGGTATGTCGGGAAAACAAGAAATTCACTTCCAATTTTAGGAGCAGAGTACTTGCCTCCCAATTTACTGATTTTTGGACTTGTTTTCGAAGATGACAGTATGAAAGATTTCGAATCAAATGATCCGCTAATAGTCACTAAAGATCAAATCGACAGTCTTTTCACTCCACGTCCATATTTCCATTCGACACCTTTTGTAGAAAATTACACAGCTACAAAATATGAAATTGGAGCAATTCCAGAAGAAGAATAGTGAAGTTACGTTCATACTAATGCAAATGTCGCAATAAGAACTAGGCCCTTAAAATATTAAGGGCCTTTTTTCATTCAAAATTGCATTTATATACCGCTTATGTTAAAATATTTTTATGGATATCTTTTTACAGACTCTTATCTTAGTTGTCGGATTCGTCCTTTTGATCAAAGGAGCAGATTTCTTTGTTGATGGCGCATCAAGTACGGCAAATAATTTTCGTGTCCCAAAAATCCTAATCGGCCTTACTATTATTGCATTCGGTACTTCTGCGCCAGAACTTGCTGTCTCTTTCAGCTCTCTCGCAGAAGGAAGTACAGATATGGTACTCGGAAACGTGATCGGAAGTAATATTATCAATATTCTACTTATTCTCGGTATTGGCGCAGTAATCTGCCCAATTCGCATTCGCAAGCAAACCATCAAGAAAGAAATTCCCATCGCTATTCTTATTTCTTCACTCCTGGTTGTCCTTTTTCTAGATATTCAATTATCATCCGGCTCAACGAACCAGATTACTCGCTCGGACGGAATTGCCGTGTTATTATTTTTTGCTGTGTTTTTGTATTATTTAATTTCGATGGCTATCCACGGAAAGGGAAAAACAGAGGTAGAAAAGCCAAAATGGAAACTTCTCCCATCACTCCTCATTACAGTCCTTGGCCTTGCTGGGATAATATTCGGCTCTAATCTCGTTGTAGATTCAGCCACAAATATTGCGCACACAATAGGTATTTCAGAACGATTAATATCACTTACCGTCATAGCACTTGGAACATCTTTGCCAGAGCTTATTACGACCATAGTATCAGCAAAAAAAGGAGAAACCGACCTCATCATCGGAAACATTCTTGGGAGCAACATCTTCAACATCTGCATCGTCCTCGGTGTTCCAGTAGCCACACTAGGCACGGTCACACCTCAATCCTTCAATATCATTGATCTAGTTATGTTGGTTGGATCTGCAGTTATATTGTTTATCTTCTCTGCAACACAACATAAAATCTCTCGCCGTGAAGGAATAATGCTTCTAATCCTTTTTGCGCTATACTATACTTCAATATTTCTAATATAGAAATTTAAACTGCCTTGTTTACGCCCAAATAAGTAAGATACATGCTATAATCAAGATATAATAAACGGAGTATCCTATGTTTGACACAAAAGAAGAAAAATCCTCGATGGAAAAAGTGCTCGAGCGTTTTCGTGATGAGATGAAAAAAGTACGCACCGGTCGAGCACATCCAGATATGCTAGCGGGTATCAAGGTCGAAGCATATGGACAATTTATGCCATTAAATCAGGCTGCCAATGTTACTGTTTCTGACGCTACAATGTTACTAGTCACCCCATTTGATCCAGCCAATATCGCAGCAATCTCTAGCGCTATTCGTGCAGATTCTACTCTAGGTCTGAATCCTGCCGATGATGGACGCGTCATTCGAGTCCCTATTCCTCCGCTCACCGAAGAGCGTCGTCGTGAAATTGTAAAAACCGCTTCAGATAAGGTCGAAGATGCAAAAGTCGCAATAAGAAATATCCGCGAAGACGCAAGAAAAGACATCAAAGAAGCAAAACTTCCAGAAGACACTACAAAACGCGCCGAAAAAGAGATTGATGATCTTACAAAAGAATATTCCGACAAGATTGAAGCCGAATTTAAAGCTAAAGAAGCGGAAATCATGAAAATCTAATCACACTTTGTGTGGTATAATATGGTTATGAATACTTTTTTTGGTGTAATTGTCGGTTTTCTTGTCCTAATGGTTCTGGTCGTAATCCATGAATATGGCCATTTTCGTGCTGCAAGAAAAAACGGCGTAATAGTAGAAGAATTTGGAATTGGTTTTCCACCGAGAGCTAAAGCTTGGCTGCGAAATCCGGATTACGAAAAGCAACTCGCCGAATGGAAAAAGAAAGGGAAGCAGTGTCCGAAGCCTCACAAATGGACTAAATTCCCAAAATCAGAATGGACAAATCAAAAAAAGCAAAAATCTTTAATATTTTCAATCAATTATCTACCTATTGGTGGATTTTGCTCCATGAAAGGCGAATCAGATAACGACAAACGTCCTCACAGTTTTGGTTCCGCATCGCTTTGGTCAAAGACGAAAATCTTATTCGCTGGTGTAGCAATGAACTGGCTTGCAGCATTTGTTATCCTTACTATTCTATGCTGGACTGGAATGCCTACTTTTATGGATAATCAATTCCATATGCCTGGAGACACCTATCAAAATACCGTAGATGTATATATCTCACACGTCACAGAAAATTCTCCAGCCGAAAAATCTGGGCTCAGAATCGACGACCAGTTGCTGAAGGCAAACGACATAGAAATACATACCGCCGATGATATATTTGACTTTAATGGTTCGCACGCCGGTGAAGACGTCACTTACACTATAAGGCGAACAGAAGACAATAAAACAGAAGATATTGAAATCTCGACTCATTTAAACGAGCCTGACAGCGAATATTCCCTTGGTATTCGTATGCGAGAAAGCGATCTATTACTTAGTTATTCGACATGGTCAGCGCCTGTAGTAGCCGCAGTAAATACCGTTCAGCTCACTGGTGAAACGTATCGCGGTCTATGGACAATGATAAAATCACTTGGTTCTGGCATTGCAAAACAATTTAGCTTCAACGAGAATACTCGATCGGAAGGGGCTTCCGAGCTCAAAACCGTTGGTGACTCCGTTTCTGGTCCAGTAGGAATCATCGGCGTACTTTTCCCAGCCTCAGTTGAATCTGGTCCGACGACACTCGCTTTTCTCGCCGCACTCATATCTGTATCGCTTGCTTGTATGAATGTTTTACCAATCCCAGCATTAGATGGCGGAAGATTTGTGCTTATTGCGCTTTATCGTTTGCGCAAAAAGGAACTAACTAAAGAAACTGAAGAAAAAATCGTTGCACGTGCATTCATTTTTCTTCTAATCTTGATCGCAATCATTACAATACTTGACGTTACAAGGCTCTTTTAGCTATGCGAGCGGTGGTGAAAAACAATAATCCTAAACGAAAAATGCCTTTTTGGCTCTCAGTAATCATTATGTGTACCTGGACGGCCGGAGTATTAATTCTCGTCCAAGCATTATTCTATATTTTATTTGAAATTTTCATTCCAAAAGATATTCTTTCTTCCCCTTGGGTGCAATCTTTATATATTATGCTTTCAGATATAGCTTCTCTTTTTATTATCGTTTTTATTCCTTATTTTCGAAAAAATAATTCTAAAAGCTCAAAAACAAAAGCTCAGACTCCCTCATCTCGATCTCAGTCTTCACTCCGAAGGGAATTAGGATTACTGGAATTACCTACTTGGACTGATTTATTAATCGCTCCTATAGGATATTTTGTCTATCTCCTTTTATCATATTCGTTATTTAATGTTTTTAGTTCCTTTTCGTGGTTTAATGCCGAGCAAACACAAGATCTAGGCTATAATTACACACTTCTTTTTGGCAGTGAAAAGATTTTTACTTTAATCGTTCTTCTAGTTATCGTTCCTGTCGTCGAAGAAATAATCTTCAGAGGTTTCTTATATGGAAAACTCAGAGCCCTTTTTTCATCAAAGTTCAAAAGCACAAAAACAAACAAGCACCGAAATATTTTATTGTCAGCTACGTTTTCATCACTAATAGTGTCGATACTATTTGGTACGATACATGGACAGTGGAATGTAGGTATTGATGTCTTTGCGATGAGTATGGTACAGTGTGCATTGCGCGAAATAACCGATTCAATCTATCCAGGAATATTGATACACATTATCAAAAATTCTTTGGCATTTTTTGTACTAAGTTCAATGCTTCTATAAGGCTGCGCAAACTTGGCACTGTCTTGAAAATGTGATAAAATATTTTTTATGAAATTATCTCATTCTTTTACTAAAACCCTTCGCGATGCGCCGAAAGACGAATCTGCTCGCTCTGCCCAATATTTGATTCGCGCAGGATATATCCACAAAGAACTAGCTGGCGTATATGATTATTTGCCTTTGGGGCTTCGGACTCTTAATAAAATCGAAGGAATTATTAGAGAAGAACTCAATAAAATTGGCTGCGAAGAGGTGCGCATGTCATCACTCCAGAACCCATCACTTTGGGAAAAAACGAGTCGTTGGAGTGATCAAGAAGTCGATATTTGGTTCAAAACAAAGCTATCCGCTGGCGGCGAATTAGGACTCGCTCCGACGCATGAAGAGCCAATGACTGAAATGCTGAAAACATATATCAAAAGCTACAAAGATCTTCCTCTTTATGTCTATCAATTCCAGACAAAGTTTCGCAATGAATTGCGCGCAAAATCTGGAATCATGAGGACGCGTGAATTTCTAATGAAAGACCTTTACTCATTTTCGACCGATGAAGAATCACATACGGAATTTTACCACAAGGTCGAAGATGCTTATAAGCGTATTTATGAACGCGTAGGATTAGGTGATTGTACCTATCAGACCTTTGCTTCTGGTGGAATTTTTTCAAAATTCTCACATGAATTTCAAACAGTGATAGAGGTCGGCGAAGATACGATCTACTTCAACAAGGATAAATCAGTAGTATTAAATGAAGAAGTAAAACTACCAGAAGTACTTGACGAGCTAGGAATAAATGAATCAGAGCTAGAATCCGCACGCGCAGCAGAAGTAGGAAATATCTTCACTTTGAAATATAAATATTCAGAACCACTTGATTTGAAGTACAAAGACAAAGAAGGTCAAGATCATACTGTTTTCATGGGCTGTTATGGAATAGGAGTATCACGCGTGATGGGCGTTATTGCAGAAAAATATGCCGACGAGAAAGGACTCGTATGGCCTGCGGAAGTCGCACCATATCTAATGTACATTATTCCTATTGGTGATGAAGCAGACAAAATAGCAAGTGAGCTAGAAAAGGCCTATTCTGGCTCGATTATCTTAGATGATCGAAATGTTCGTCCAGGTGAGAAATTTAGCGACGCAGAGTTAATGGGCATACCATATCGCGTGGTAATTTCCGACAAGACCTTAGCAGATGGAAAAGTCGAACAACTGAGCCGTAAAACAGACGAGCAGAAGCTATTGACACTAGAAGAATTAAAAGCTATACTATCAGGGTATGAAAAAGACTGTTAACCTAACAAAACAAGGAAAACAAGACTTAGAAAAAGAACTTGAGGGATTAATTTCTCGTCGCCCTCAAATTGCTGAACGCCTGCAGATTGCTCGATCTTTTGGCGACCTTTCTGAAAACCAAGAATATACAGATGCAAGAAGCGAACAGAAGACCGTTGAGAATCGTATCGCCGAAATTGAAAACATCCTAAAAAGTGCAAAAATCATCGCCAATACATCTCATAGTAAAGTATCAATGGGCGCAGAGGTTACTGTAACATTGGCTGGCAAAAAATATAACTACTCCATCGTTGGACCAGTTGAAGCTGATCCATTAAATGGAAAAATCTCCGACAAATCTCCTATCGGCCAAGCTCTGATGGGGAAAGTCGTAGGTGATACTTATGAACTTCCAAATGGCAATAAAGGTAAAATCGTCGATATTAAATAATTGCTACAATAGTGCAAAATAATGTTGACTTTTTTATTGCAGAGTGTTATAATATAAATATAATCCAGTTTTGTCATAACAAAACAGATTAGCATATTTCACAGGGGTAGAAGAAATTAGTTTCTACTAAACATATATAATCCCATTTAATTTGCGAAAAACTATTTTTTTATACTACACAACAATAATTTCCCCTTGTTATTTCCGTTATTGGAAATATCTAATTATTGTATGTGTCTCCCCCTTCAAAATGAGGATAAGTATATGGTATCTGCCATTAATAAAACACACCCCCCTCAAGCGATGTATTTATTATCCCTATTGGGATCCCCTAAAGCAGATTTCCATTTACTTATACCTCGTTATACTGGCGCGTACCCCCACGCTCCACCACCTGCGGCCCGTTCTTTGGGCCGCTTTAATTTTTCATTATTTATGCTATAATTTACATATGACTACATTAGCTGATTACAGAGATGAACGAATTCGAAAACTGGAAGAAATTAAGGGTCTTGGCATTGATCCGTATCCCGCAAAATCTTCCCGCTCTACTCATATTGATCAAATCATTAGTAATTTTGATATTTTTGACGGAAAAGAGATTACGATTGCTGGTCGCATTACAGCGATTCGTAGTTTTGGAAAATTAGCTTTTGTAAAAATTCGTGACTATTTTGGTGAGGTCCAGATTTTCATGCAACAAGAAGAGGCGAAGGACGGACTCTTTAACACAAAGCGACTAAAGCTACTTGATTCTGGTGATTTTATTGAGGCAACCGGAAAGGTAGGAAAAAGTAGTACAGGTGAAATATCTGTCTTCTGCAATCATCTGAGATTACTTACGAAAGCACTTCGCCCTCTACCTGGTCGTGATGGATTCACAAATAAAGAAGAACGCTACCGCCGTCGATATGTTGATATGAATGTAAATACCGAGGTGCGCGACCGAATGGTTCGCCGCTCGAAATTCTGGCAAGCCACTCGCGATTTTATGAATCAAAATGGCTTCATCGAGATAAATACTCCTGTCCTCGAACACACCACTGGTGGTGCTGATGCAAATCCATTTATCACTCATATGGATGCACTCGATGAAGACTTTTACCTTCGTATATCACAGGAGTTACCATTGAAACGCCTACTCGGTGCTGGATTCGAAAAAGTATATGATATTGGTCCAAGATTCCGTAATGAGGGCGTAGACGATGAACATTTGCCTGAACATATTGCCTTCGAGTCATACTCCGCCTATGAAGATTATGAAGACGGTATGAATTTCTACGAAGAGATGATGAAATACGTCGCAAAAGAAACTTGGGGCACATTGCAATTCAACGTTGGTAGCTTTGAAATTGATCTTGGTAATGGCGGCAAACCTTGGCCACGAATAAAATATGCTGATTTATTAAAAGAAAAATTTGATATTGATGTATTTAATCCTGACCGTGCAAAAATGGAACAAATTCTGCGCGAGGATTTCGAAAAATCTTCCGATCGAAATGATAGTGCCGCGAAAAAAAATCTCGAACATACACTCGAAGTCGCCTCTGATGCACGTCTTATTGACTCAATTTGGAAAATTATCCGAAAAAATTCTGCTGGCCCTTATTGGCTAGTAGAAGAACCGCTCGCGCTAAGTCCGCTTGCAAAGCTCTCACCAGAAAATCCTTTGGTCACTCAACGTTTTCATCCAATCATTGCTGGGACCGAAATGGGGAATGGTTACTCCGAGCTTAACGACCCGCTAGACCAGCTAGCGAGATTTGAAGAGCAGCAAAAAATGCGAGACGCAGGTGATGCAGAAGCACAAATGCTTGATATGGACTTCGTCGAAATGCTTGAATATGGTATGCCCCCTGCTTGTGGCTGGGGAAATTCTGAACGTAATTTCTGGCTGCTCGAAGGTGTCTCCGGTCGCGAAGGCGTGCCTTTCCCAATAATCAAATCCAAATAAAACGATTTTATTCAACCTGAGAAATCGCTGCTTTCAAAGCATTGTTTGATTTTTGGAATTTAATTCCTTCAGCTTCCGTAAGCTTTAGATCTAAGCGTCGGACTACACCGTGACGACCAACGACAGCTGGGAAGCCATTATAAACACCTGCGAAATCATCGTAGGAAGAAACTGGCAAGACGCGTTTCTCATCTCCAAAAATACAATTCACCAGCTTCGTAACACATGCCCCTATGCCATAGTATGTAGCGCCTTTTTTGTTGATAATTTCGTATACTTCTTTGCGTGCATATTCTTCAATTTCATCTAATTCACTCTGCTTAAGAAAATCCGTAAGTGCTTGACCTCCTAAGTTCGACAGGGACCATAAGGCAAATTCCGTATCACCATGTTCTCCAACTTGGAACGCATGAACCGATTTTGGAGAAACGCCGAGTCTTTCAGAAATACGATAACGAAGACGTGCAGAATCAAGGATGGTACCAGAGCCAATCACTTGTTCGCATGGCAGACCTGAATAACGCCATGTAAGATACGTGAGTACATCCATCGGATTTGAAACAACAATAAAGATACCATTAAATCCAGATTCCATAATCTGACCAATCATATCCTTGAAAATAGAGGCATTTTTCTTTAATAAGTCCATTCGTGTCTCACCAGGTTTCTGTGGGGCACCTGCAGTAATAATAATGATGTCACAGTCACCTGCATCTTTATATGTTCCCGCAGAGATTTTCATATATGATGGAGATACAGCCAATGTATCACGGAGATCCATTACTTCACCTTCGGCATCTTCCATATTGATATCAGTAAGAATAAGTTCTGATACTGCCGTGCGTTGATTCACTAAACAATATCCAATGCTCGCGCCCACGTTTCCAGTCCCCACAATCATTACTTTATTTGCCATAAAAATCCTTTATTTCGCTTTTGCTTAATTATACCAGAAAACGTGCTAAAATAAAATCATGAGAAGGCTAGATTTTAAGAAAAAGACTATTATTACTACTATATTATTTCTATCCTGTATTGGTTGGTTTTTCCCATCCGATAATGTAGGTGCAGCCTCAGCGAACAAGTTCTATTTTTCTAATGCCGAATTTGATTATTATATCGAAAATACCGAAAAAGGTAGCAAAATGCATGTCGTAGAAAATCTTACTGCTGTTTTTCCTGAAACGAATCAAAATCACGGCATTACCAGATCTATTCCTTATTCCAATCAAAACGGAAGGAACCTTACTGCTCCATCCAAATCCGACCTTCACTTTAAAGCTCAGAGAAATGGCGAATCTGAGCCTATCGCAGAATCTGAAACAAAGCACGGAAACTATATTTTCTATCTAGGAAAGAAAAAAGAATACGTCCACGGCGAACAAACCTACACCCTAGAATATGATTTCACAAACGTCATTACAGAATTTAAACAAAATGGCACCATGACTTGGAAAGGTGACGAGGCGGCTTTTCAAGAATTATACTGGGATACCAATGGAACTGGCTGGGCACAAAATTTCGATCATCTGATTGCACGAATTCACATTCCAGCTGACCTAGCAAAAAATCTCCGTGAAGAAACGTCATGCTATGTTGGTAGGTACGGCGCCGATAGCTCTTCCTCCTATCGTTGTAAAACATCTTCGAATCATAAAACTTCATTTCAGTCTCAAAATTGGGACTCTACAAATAATACTAACTCTGAAGTAGTCCTCACATTCGAAACAAATAATCTAAAAAATGGCGAGAACCTCACCTTTGCTATTGATTTTGAACCTAATACTTTTTACGTACCAGAACCCGTTAAAAGTAAAATTTTACTATATCTCACAATTGGCTTCGGAATAGTAATATTAATTCTTTTCTACTTCGGAGTCAGGAGATATAAAAAAGTAGTCGCCGAAAAAAGACGATATAAAAAGAAGCTTTTCGTTACGCCACAATACTCTCAGCCGTCTGGTCTTACCGTTGCAGATACTGAACGAATCTGGCTAAATAGCAAAAAATCGTCGTCCTTCGTCGCGACCTTGATCGAACTTGCCGTGAATCATAAAATAGAGCTGATAAAGTCAGAGAAGAAAAAGGCACTCGGTGGAAATAAAACAACCTGGAGTGTAAAAATATTATCCGAGGAAGACCTAACAAGTCCCCAAAAGAATGTACTTTCCATTCTTCATGGTGGCGAGAATTACAAAGAAGGGGACGTGTTCGAAATTAAAAAACACACTACGACCTCACACCTCCAGACCCTTGCGCGCAATTTCAAGAACTATACTGAGAAACGACTAGAAGAAAAGAATCTACTAATACCGAAAATAGACACTAAAAAACAATATTCAAATGTTTTCGCCTGTGTTGTTCTATTTTTAACCTTTTTCTATGCTATCACTGGCTTAGCAATAGCTGAAGAATATGAAGATATGCTCGTAGGCGGAATGGAATTATATAAATTTGCCATTTTCATGATGACGGTCATCTCAATAATTCTATTTATTCTTTGCTCCAAAGCAAGTAAAATTCATCGTCATACTACCAGCGGAATAGATACCTCTAATGAGATAGATGGCTTGAAGGAATATATTCAAATGGCTGAAGCAGACCGTCTAAAATTCAACCAGTCCGTCAAGGGTGCTCCCACATCAGCAAAAGGCATAGTGCGCCTTTATGAAAAATTACTACCTTATGCAATTATCTTCGGAGAAGAAGACAGCTGGATGAAAGAGCTAAACAAATTCTACAAAGAAAACCCAAACATCGATCATAGTTGGTATTCTGGCTCCGACATTATTGCTATTAATTCATTCCATAATATGATAAGCCACACCTCATCAAGTATCCGAAGCACTACATCATATACTTCTAGTAGTTCTTCGAGCTCAGGCTCTTCTGGCGGCGGAGGAGGAGGCTTCTCCGGCGGCGGTGGCGGCGGGGGCGGCTGGTAACCAACACCCCTAAGCAAATAAATTAGTAATACGCCAATAATAGCCACTGTCGTCGGTGGTGACTGATAACAATTTGTGTTATAATTAAACCAATATGTTAGATGTTAATTTTATTCGCGATCATATCGCCGAAGTCAAAAAATCCACCAAAGAAAAAGGGTATCAGACAGATATAGACTCTGTCCTTGAAATTGATGACAAGCGTAAATCATTATTGCAAGAGGTTGAAGAATTACGCCACACTCGAAACGAAGTCGCAGCCCAAATGAAAAACGGAAGACCCGCGCCAGAATTAATCGCCAAGGGCAAAGAAATCAAGCAGCAGCTCGCCGAAAAAGAAAAATCTCTTGAGCTACTAACTGACAAAGTGAACGATGCACTAAAAAATGTTCCGAATATTATCTTTGATGATGTTCCGTTAGGCGACGAAGACCAGTCAGTGGAAGTAAAAAAATGGGGAGAAAACAAAAAAATCGGAGTAGATCATTTGGATTATGCAACATCTCGTGACTGGGTTGATTTTGACCGCGGCGCAAAGGTTGCTGGTGCAAAATTCTATTACCTAAAGGGTGATCTTGCTCTACTCGAGAATGCATTGTTCCAGTTTGGCCTCAAAAAAGTACGCGAGCATGGCTTTACTTATATGACAACTCCAGACCTCGTCTCATCTAAGGTGCTCGAAGGCACAGGCTTTGCTCCAAAGAAATCTGATCAATCAGATGAATATTATATTGATGGCGAAGACCTCGCTCTAATCGCCACTGCTGAAATGCCAATCACAGGCTATCATATGAATGAAATCATTGACGAAGACAAGTTGCCACTATTTTACGCCGGTTACTCTGCTTGTTTCCGCAAGGAGGCTGGCGCTTACGGAAAATATACTCGAGGGCTTTTCCGAGTGCATCAGTTCAATAAGCTAGAAATGTATTGTTTCTGTTTACCAGAACAAAGCAAAGATATTCATGAAAAAATCTTAGCTATTGAAGAGGAAATCTGGCGAGAAATCGGTATCCCATATCACGTTATTAATATTGCTGCTGGGGATCTTGGTGCGCCAGCTGCAAAGAAATACGATCTCGAATACTGGTCCCCAGTCAATCAAAAGTATCAGGAATTGACAAGCTGTTCAAACTGTACCGACTTCCAATCGAGATCTGTCAATGTTCGAGTTCGTAGAAAAGACGGAAAAATTGAGTTTGTCCACACATTAAATGGTACTGCTATTTCTCTTGCACGCGCAATGGTAGCCGTAATTGAGAATTACGCGACTGAAGATGGGAGATTTATAATACCTGAAGTTCTTCGTCCTTATCTAGACGGTCGTGAAGAGCTATAATTCTTCGTGTTTTAATATATTCTTCTCTTGAAGATAGGAGTCAAATCAAGTATAATAAAACAAAAGGAGTGTTATGATAGAAAAAATCGAAATTACAGGAAACAAATACAAAGTTGAGGATAGTTTCCGAAAGTATGTTCAGAAGCGAATTGGCAAACTAGACCGTTATCTTCCTCGCGGCAACAAGAAGGATGTCATAGCAAAAATTGTTGTTACTCAAATCGATAAAGAGCATGGCAATAAATATGAAATCTCTGCAGCTATGGAAATTCCTGGCGGCAAAGTTCTCGCCACAAAAGACGAATCTTTCAATGTATTTGCTGGCGTAGATATTATTGAAGCGAAACTCTTAGCGCAAATTCGTCGCTTCAAGCTAGAAAGCACTCCACATCTTAGAAAAAACAAGTTTAAATCTCTCTTCAAGCGAGGCTAAAATGACCAAAGAAAAAAGACCGACCGACAAGCTAGCAGATAAGACCGCAACTGAGAAATTTCTTCAGGGTATTTTTGGTGATGCACAGAAAAAAATCCTAAAACGCTATTACAAAAGAGTTCTCGAGATAAACAAACTTGAACCAAAATATCAGGAAATGGACGATGAAGAACTCGCCGAACAGACTACCGTTCTTAAGGATAAACTCCAGGATTTAATCAAAAAAGAGCAGGGGATAATTGCCTTAGCAAAAGTAAAAAAAGCTAAAAAGACAGAGAAAGAAACTAAGACCGCCACGAGCTCAAGTAGCCTTAGTAAGGTTGACAGTCGTGAAGGCGCCGCATTGGAGAAATCTCTCGATGCCATCCTTGAGGATTCTTTCGCATTGGTACGAGAAGCCACAAATCGTGTCCTCGGAATGCGACATTATGACGTGCAGATGATCGGTGGTATGACACTTCACGAAGGAAACGTTGCTGAGATGAAGACTGGTGAAGGAAAAACCCTCGTCGCATTACTTCCGGCTTACCTCAATGCTTTGTCTGGACGCGGCGTTCATGTAATTACCGTGAATGACTACCTCGCACAGCGCGATGCTGGCTGGAACGGACCAGTCTATGACTTCCTCGGACTATCTGTCGGCGTGATTATTAATCAGGCATCTTTTATCTATGATGCAGAATACGAAAATGAAGAACATGAAGATGAGCGTTTCCGTCATCTGAAGCCTTGTTCTCGTAAGGAAGCATACAATACCGACGTAACTTACGGCACGAATAATGAATTTGGATTCGATTACCTTCGCGATAATATGGTCGACGAGGTGAAATACCTACGCCAGAGAGAACTGAATTTCGTAATTGTAGATGAGGTTGACTCTATCTTGATTGATGAAGCTCGTACCCCATTAATTATTTCTGCACCAGCCGCGGATAATCCTGAATCCTATTATCAATTCGCTAAAATCGCTGACAAGCTCACTCCAGACGATTATGTGCTAGACGAAAAGCATCGCTCCGTTACATTGACTGATAAAGGCGTAGATAAGGTACAAGAATTGCTAGGCTTAGAGAATCTTTATTCAGTCGAAAATACTCGCTTAGTTTATCATATGGATCAAGCGCTTCGTGCCCAAGTAGTATTCAAACGCGATAAAGATTACGTCGTTACGAATTCAGGTGAAGTTATCATTGTCGATGAACATACCGGTCGTCTTATGCAAGGTCGTCGCTATAATGAAGGTCTCCATCAAGCAATTGAAGCAAAAGAAGGTGTTCAAGTGCGCCAAGAATCCATGACTCTTGCCACGATTTCTTTCCAGAATTTCTTCCGTCTTTATCGCAAGCTATCTGGTATGACTGGTACTGCATTTACCGAAGCAGAAGAGTTCCAACAGATCTATGCACTAGATGTAATTCAAATTCCACCTAATCGCCAAATCGCACGCGTGGACAAAGACGACTTAATCTATCGCACCGAAGCAGGGAAACTCCGAGCCATCGTACGCGAAGTACAGAAATATCACGAAAAAGGTCAGCCAGTTCTAATTGGTTCTGCTAGCATCGTCAAGAACGAGCTTATCGCAAAATATCTCGATGAAGCCAAAATCCCATACGAAATATTAAACGCTAAGAATAATGAACGTGAAGCAGCTATCATTGAAAAAGCCGGCGAAAAAGGTGCTGTTACATTAGCCACAAACATGGCTGGTCGTGGTACAGATATTAAGCTATCCGATGAAGTCAAAAAACTTGGTGGTCTAGTAGTAATTGGTTCTGAGCGTCATGATTCTCGCCGTGTAGATAACCAGCTTCGCGGACGTGGTGGACGCCAAGGCGATCCAGGTACTACTCAATTCTTTGTATCTTGCGAAGACGATTTAATGCGCATCTTCCAGGGAGATCGTATTGCAATGCTAATGTCTCGACTCGGTGTTGATGAGGATACGCCTATTCAAACCCGCTCCGTCACCAAGACACTTGAATCTGCTCAAAAAAGAATTGAAGGCTTCAATTTCGATTCCCGTAAGAATGTTGTCCAGTATGACAACGTCATAAATCGTCATCGTCGCGTCGTTTACACTATGCGTCGTAAGATTCTCGAAGGTGAGAATATTAAAAATGAGATCGACCGCCTAATCAAAGACGCTTGTGAAGATTTGACGCAATTCAGCTCTCGTATCAATAAAAATTTCAAAGATGACTTCAAGAAAGTGTTCGATATCGATGAAGATCTAATAAATGAAATTGGTCTCATGCGTAAAGAACAAGATCGTGCTAAACTTGCAATCACGGCAGTAAAGGAAACTTATAAGGATAAAGAGCTCGAATTCGGCGAAGATATTATGCGCAAAATTGAACGTGAAGTCTATCTGAAAGTCTTGGACGCGCTCTGGATGCAACACCTCGAAAATATGCAGCACTTGCGTGAAGGTATCCATTGGCGAAGTGTTGGTCAGCGCGATCCGCTCGTAGAATACCGTACTGAAGCTCAAAAACTATTCGATGGTTTGCAACGCAACCTACGCGAAGAAGTCTTGAAGATCTTACTAAGTCTCACACGCCAAGAAGCCGAAGCAACCAGTATTACTGATGGTCAAGAGTACGAATCCGAGCTCACAAAGATGGCAGAATCAACCGCAGAAAAAGGCGTCAACGAAATTTCAGCCGGAGAGAAGAATCTTGATTCAGAATTCAAGAAAAAATCAGGAAAATCTGTTCCTACTCATGGTGGCTCATCTAAGAGTGGTAGTAAAACCAAGAAGTCTAGCAAGAAGTCATCCAAGTCGAAGAAAAAATCCAAGAAAAAAGGCCGTAAGTAGTAATACGGATCCAATATACCTATTATATCATACTTACATTAAATTGTCAAGCGTAACAGGGATATTAGAGTGTGAGACATTCATTATACGAAATACATCTAAAAAATGGAGCGAGTGGGCTTCTTATTGATGTACCAGACGCCAGTGTAATGAATTTTCGTATACAATTCAGAGCGGGAATGCGATATGCAAAATCTCCCGAAGTTTATGAAATTGCCCACGTAGTAGAACATCTCAGCTTTGGAGCAAATTCAAAATATCGTGACGAACAAGCCTATGAATCTGACTTCACAAAAAACGGAGCTTATCACAATGCTTGGACATCGGATTTTTCCGTCTGCTATGAATCGGAGTGTGCTGATTTTGAATGGGAAAGAATTCTCGATCTAAACCGCATCTCTATTACTTCGCCAAGATTTAATGAAGAAGAATTAGAGAGTGAAAAAGGAAATATTCGTTCAGAGCTTACTGGCTATCAAAATGATTATTCAAGGCTTATCTGGCCGCGCCTACAGACTTCAATTGGAGAAGAGACCCCGAACCTTCGAGACAGAATTACAACTTTGCCAAATATAAAGCTAAGCGATATTCGCGAGCATTATCGCCGAACGCATACCGCAGCTAATATGCATTTTATTATCACTGGTCGAGTAAAACATCGTAAGCGTAAAATTATTCAGATGCTAGAGAAATGGGATCTAAAGACTGGCGAACTGTTTCCCGTACCAGAGGATGACCTACATCGATCCGATGCGGTATTAATACGTCGAAAAGATGCATCGAATATCACGTTTGGCTTTTCTTTCGTTATTCCACGCCGTCTGAACGAAAAAGAAGTACGCGTTATGGATTGTCTGAATCACATCGTCACAGGAACGACGAGTAGTCGAATTTTTGGTAAAGCTCGTAAGTGTGGGCTGGCATACGGAATTTCAAGTTGCTTAACAAACAGCGTGCATAACTCATCCTGGGATTTCGATGGTGAAGTGAATCTTGAAGATTCTGCAGCATTGTTTGAGCTAATCCAAAAAGAACTTACAAAAATTATCGAAGGCGATATTACTCAGTCAGAAATCAATTCAGCAAAATCGTATGCGCTCGGAAGATATCAAATGGGCGCTCAATCTGTCGGTCAAATTTCTGATTTTTACACGGAAAGTTATTTTACGAACGGCGATATCGATAGTTATCGACATACACCAGACATTATCAATTCAATCAGAGAAGATGATATTATCAAACTTGCAAAAGAATATGCGGGCAGTGGCATAAGCGCACTTGTTGCGGTCGGATCATGTGAGCGTAAATTTATTCAAAAATTAGCTGATATAATGCATATTTAGAGCTCTTGTTCTTCCATGCTAATTTTATGAAAATGAGGTATAATTATATCATGAAACTTGCAATTTTAGGCTATGGACTTGAGGGAAAAAGCATTGAAAAATATTTCAAAACCCATCCATACGAAAACGTATCGCCAGAGAATATTGAAATCAAAATTTTTGATGAATTTAAAGACGAAGAAATTGATAAACTTGGATTAGAAGAGTATGACGTAATTTTCCGTTCTCCATCCGTTCGCCCACATTACGATTATAAAAAATATGACAGCAGCTTCGACAAAGATATCGATTCATCTGGGACAGAACAGTATTATATTCATGAAAAGCCTTACTGGACCTCTGCAACAAAGTATTTCTTTCAGCATTGTCCATGCGAAATTATTGCTGTGACCGGAACAAAAGGCAAAGGTACAACAAGTTCCATGATCGCCGCTATTTTAGATTCTATAAACAATACGACTTACACGGCGAAAAATAATGAAACGCCGACCGTACATCTAGTAGGGAACATCGGAAAGCCCGTCCTTGACTATCTCGACGAAATAAAGCCAATCGATGAAGTCGTATTCGAGATAAGTAGCTTCCAACTCTGGGATTTACACTCAAATTCGTATGTCGGGGTGCTACTCAGAATCGAGCCAGACCATCTCAACGTGCATTATGGCTTCGATGATTATGTCTATGCAAAATCTTCCGTCGCCCGTTACAAGAATCCGACCGATCATTTGGTTTATTTTAGCGAGAATCCTACTACTGCCACCATTGCTCAACAGAGCGCAGCATCAAAGCATCCGTATCCGATTTCCCCAGAGCAATACCATATGAGCAACCTTGGAAAAACACGTCTTAAAGAAGCCCTTGACTCGCTAAAATTACCTGGTGCTCATAATCGCGAAAACTGCGAAGCCGCACTCCTTGCTGTTGCTTCCAGACTATATGGTGGCGACATTGATGGACTTCTATGCTCCGAGCTCTATCCAGCTATCAAGACCGCAATTTCTAATTTTCAAGGACTCCCACATCGTTGTCAATTTATACGAGAATTAAACAACGTGAAGTATTATGACGACAATTACTCCTCAGCCCTCCCAGCACTCGATGTAGCCTTGAAATCTTTCGAAGCCTTTCCTACTATATTAATTGCAGGTGGTTATAGCAAGGGAACTGATGATCAAGTAAAACAACGCATCTTTTCAGCAAAAAATTTAGAGAAGGTAATTCTGATTGGAAATACCGCAAAAATTCTAGCGGAAGGAGAAGATGAATTGAAATACGAGTTTGCTACCGATCTACAAGATGCAGTAAACAAGGCCCGCGCTGTGGCTGAAAAAATCGCAACAAAAGAAAACCCGTCGATTATTCTCATGTCTCCCGGCTTCGCTTCGTTCGATATGTTTAAGAATTTCACCGAAAGAGGTGAGCTCTTTACGAAGTATGTAACAGAATTGCAATAATATGGACAAACAGATCATTCCAGGGTATTTTGAAATAAAAGAATATATCTTTGACGAGAAAACTTTCACTGCAAAATTTTTCTATTCTCATGATTTGAACGGGGAAACAATTGATTATTGTGAAACTATCGTATTTGATAAGATCGAATCTGATACTGATTTTTCACTTTATTCCGAAGATAGAAAATCAATGCTAGACCAAGCACTCACTCTGGCATCAGTTGTAATTGGCACATCTTACTATAAAACCTGGCCCACTGAAGAAATTATTTTTAATAATTCTTGTTTCGACTCAATATTTGATATCTTAGAAGCATCCTATCATAAAGGCCTTTCTCAATTTATTTTCGAAAATCATCTTGATCCAGACAAAATGGGTCATCCGGCTTGCCTCAATGAATATCACATCCAACCACCAAGCCCTCACGCCTATGAAAGCCGTGGCATTCTCGCATTGCAGTCTGGCGGAAAAGATTCAATTCTCACTGCGACAATCCTAAATGAAAAAAACATTCCTTGGACTGCTCTCTATATATCGAGCAATGAGTCCTCTTATCCAGAAGTCATCAATCAACTACATCCTCAAAAAGTTCAAGTCATCCAAAGAAAAATCGACAAAGATAGTTTGAAGAAAAATCAATCGAATGGAGGTCTTAATGGGCATGTTCCGGTTACTTATATTAACATGTCCCTTGCGTTGATTCAAGCAATTATTAACGGCGACAATCAAATATTAACATCTATTGGACACGAAGGGGAAGAGCCACACGCGATGATTGGTGATTTACCAGTTAATCATCAATGGAGTAAGACATGGGAAGCGGAGCAATTATTCGCCAAATACGTATCGGAATATATTTCTAAGGAAATCAAAATCGGCTCACCTCTTCGTCAATATTCAGAGTTGAAAATCGCTGAGCTTTTCACGGAAAAATGTTGCGAAAAGTTCGGAAATATGTTCAGTTCATGCAACCTAGCAAACTACAAGCAGGGGAATAATAATACAGACTTATACTGGTGTGGCAAATGTGCAAAATGCGCAAATTCATATTTATTATTTTCACCTTTCATCCGGCCAGAAGATCAACCTACAGGATCACTATTTACCGACTCAAGCTTGACTGCAATTTTTAAAGGTCTTTTAGGTGTCGATAACGAAATAAAACCCTTCGAATGTGTTGGCGAAATTGCTGAACTTCGCCATGCTTACCATATGAAAATGAAAGAATATCCCGATCTGCCTTTTTCTGTTCCCGAGTCAGATTATAATTACGAACAAATTTTTCCTCACCAAGATTTCAAATTGTAATCTTCTCTAATCGAAACACAAAAAAGCGACCAAACTGGTCGCTTTTAGAACTACATAGCCGGTGTGAGGTGCCAAGATAGATCGTTCGAGTTAAATGATAACTCGTACCTGTCTCGGCCAGCCATTACTTCGAAGAAATGCATTGCTACGTTACCTGCGAATCTAATCCGCGTTCCAAGTAGCTCCGTCACTTCAGTTTCACCAACCTCGCCACGTCGCTTAAAAGAAAGCGGTTGGCATGGTGTCATCTCGTAACCGAATAGTGCCATTACTTCGACTTGTTCTTTTTTGATATTATTTTTCATAAGTAACTCCTAATTAATAATTTAGAAGTCATTTATGTGAGCCTGATTTATTGGCTCCTGGCTAAGGGTATAAATGACGATGCCCAAAGCTAAAATATTTTTTCATTGCCAGTGACCGTAGTATAGCAAGACATTACTATTGTAGCATAAGCAGAACAATAAATAAACTAAAATATTCTAAGCTGATTAAATGGGAAAATACGGAAAATGGCTGGACCAATCACGCGACAAAGTGGAATCGTACCTAATCCATTGCGTGAATCAAAAGAATATGAATTTTCACGATTATCGCCCGAAACAAAAATTTCTCCTTCTGGCACTACTACGTCAACTTCACCGGAAGTGTATTCTTTTGGACCGTCTGTAGATGATTTTCTCGTAGTCTCGTCAGGGTTGAAACCATTTGGGTGTTCATCATTATAAACTGTCAATATCCCATCATATACTGTAACGCGTTCTCCAGGAAAGGCAATTACTCGCTTAATAATATATTGATCTTGAACGCCTTGTTGCTCACTACACGTAATCGGGCCGGAGGCATTACCATTTGCAAAAACTATAATCTGTCCACGTTCCGGCATATATTCTTGACCAAGAAAATGAGAAATAGTCACAGGGACACGATTAACAATTATACGATCATCTCCATGTAATGTATTCTCCATCGAAACCCCTACTACATTATAGGAGCGAAAAACATAGGTGTTCAATAGAAGTGTACCAATAATAACTAATAAAACAAAACTAGCAAGCGATAGTACATCCTTCAGAATTGGATGTTTCTGAAAAAAATTTGGCGCCTTAATCTCTAATGGTTTTTTCATACAGTCAATTATACCATAAAAACTATTTGACGTATTAATTTATGCAATTTTAAGCTACTATCTGATATAATAAATCCATGGCTGATTATGTTTTGATTCGCAAAAGTCGTAATATTATTAGTTCAATTTTGCATGTTTTATTAAATATTCTCCTAGGCGTTGGATCTATTGCTGCTACCGTTGTTACTGGTAGCTGGATAATAGGAATGTCACTCGTTCTCATTTCAAAATGGCGAGTTTTCGCTGTGCGTCCACGCTATTGGGGATTGAATATTATGTCTAGCCTCGTCGATTTAATCGTCGGCGCAAGCTTTGTTTTGATTGCATTCTGTTCGGGTAAGACATGGCTAGTTATTCATACTGTTTTGGCTGTTCTTTATACTATTTGGCTAGTATTTCTCAAACCACGATCATCAGAAATTGCCGCCGAAATTCAATCGTTAGTTGCAGTATTTATTGGTTCAATTGCGATCACTATGCTGTTTGCAAGCTCTGATTCGATTTTTATGGTGGCATCCTGTTTTCTAATCGGATTCGCCGCCTCTCGTCACTTGCTGGTGCAGACGGACAATAACGAATTCGGTCTATTGACCTATGCCTGTGGCTTAGTCGCCGCAGAAATCGCCTGGATGTGTAATTCATGGCTAATCGTATATACATTTGGAGATACTGGTATAATAGTTCCACAATTATCAATTATTTTGACATTATTCGCTTTTATCTCTGGCCGGGTTTACAAATCTAGTATTAAGCATGAAGGGAAAATTCGTGCATCCGAAATAGTAACGCCGCTCATATTTTGCATCATGATTGTAATAATGCTGGTAATTTGGTTTAGCAATCCAATTTTCGATGTGATCAATACATAGAGTAAATATAAAAGGAGGAAAAATGGCAAAAGAAGCAAAAAAAGAAAGTAAAAAGGAATCTGCACAGGCAAAAAGCAAAATTTCGACAAAGACAGTAAATAAGAAAAGTCAAAAGATAAAAACGCCAAAGAAGGAAACACTGAAAGAAAACAATAAGCAAAAAACTGAAACACCAAAGACTACGCAGAAAAAAGAAAGTAAACAAAAATCTGGCAATAGTGCAATAATTACACTATTAGTCTTAACACTTATCGTATCTGGCACAAGTCTAGGTTTTTCAATTTATAATCTCACTCGCAAGAACAATAACACATATAATTTTAATAATGCCGCGCAATTTGCGGAAGGTTCAATCTCCGACGTTGCAAGTAAGGTATCTGAAAGTGTCGTATCCATTATCACTGAAACTCGACAAAGCAGTTGGTATGGCACTACTAGTTCATCCGCAGCTGGTACAGGCATGATCGTATCTGCAGATGGCTACATTCTAACAAACAAGCATGTCGCCGATGGTGCAAAAAATTTCCGAGTAATACTTGATGACGGAACCACGTATAATAATGTTTCCTTAGTCGGGACAGATCCGCTAAACGACGTTGCCTTCTTAAAAATTAAAGATGTGTCCGACCTAAAACCAGTCACGCTTGGAGATTCGAAGACTCTTTCAATTGGACAGCAAGTCATCGCAATCGGCAACGCTCTCGGCCAATACCAGAATTCCGTATCTTCGGGAATTATATCTGGCACAGGCAGATCGATTATTGCAGGTGACGGCACAAGTTATGGAAGCTATGAACAGCTAACAGATATGATACAGACTGACGCCGCAATCAATTCTGGCAATTCTGGTGGACCTCTTGTTAATGCTGCGGGCGAAGTTATCGGAATTAATACCGCTACATCGGCCAATGGAGAAAGTATTGGCTTCGCAATTCCTATTTCATCAATCAAAGGAATGTTGAAATCAGTCTTAGAACATAAAACCGCAGAAAGAGCTTACATCGGTGTTTCATATATTTCAGTTACAAATGATGTAAAAGAGACTTATGAACTAGACACGAATTACGGCGCATATCTTGCTGAAAGCGGTTCTGTCATTTCCGGCAGTCCTGCTGAAAAAGCCGGACTCAAACAGGGAGATATCATCACGATGATAAATGGAGTAAACATTGGCAAGGCTGGCTCTCTATCCACACTAATTGGAGAATATACAGTCGGCGATACAATCGAGATAAAGTATCGTCGTGATGGTCAAGAATATACTACAAATATCACTCTTGAATCATACAAGACGACAGGACAAAGGAGCTAATTAAATATTAAAATAAATCCATTAGTCTTAATATGCTCAAAACCACTGTTTTGGGCATATTTTATTATCTCTGAATGTTGACAAGGGTCAGCCTCAAGAATCACGAATGGTTTCCATCCACGGTTTATAATTTGGTCTAGCAAAATTTTAATTAGTTTTAGGCCGGAATCTTCTGCAAATAACGCGATACTCGGCTCAAATGATAGTGCCTTTTTATCGAGCCATTTCCAATCAGGGTCAACATAGGGTAAATTCGCAATAACAACATCTGGCTCCTCATCATTATACATATTTAGCAAATCAGACTCCAAAAATTCTACTTCCGCGTGCATTTTTTCTGCATTTTTTCGTGCAATAGAGAGAGCACTTTTTGAAATATCCAAACCATATATTTTAGATTCTGAGAGCTCTTTTTTGAGCGAAATCGCAATACATCCAGATCCAGTTCCCACATCGATTATTCGTGGTCGATCCGGTATTTTTCTCTCTGGTGCCATCACTCCAGGAAGGAAAGGCTTGCCAGCTAAAGAAAGAACCTCGTCAATAATAATTTCAGTTTCTGGACGCGGAATAAGTACATCGCGTGATACGATGAAATCCCGACCGTAAAAATTCTTCGTTCCAGCCTTATATGCTTCCGGCAAGCTCGCGCTCATTTTTTATTAGCTCTTCTATAATGTCGTCAATATCACCGTTCATTGCGGCATTAATATTTGAACGACTATAATGAATACGGTGGTCCGTGATACGATCTTGTGGAAAATTGTATGTACGAATTTTTTCACTACGATCACCGGTTCCAATTAGACTCTTGCGTGCCTCCGAAGCATTCTTTTGTTCTTCTTCTTTCTGCTTTTCTATCAAACGAGAACGAAGAATCGTCATCGCTTTTACACGGTTCTGCTGTTGGCTACGCTCATCCTGCATTGCAACAACAATTCCAGTCGGAAGATGTGTAATGCGAACTGCCGAGTCAGTTGTATTTACGCCCTGTCCACCATGTCCACCAGAACGATAAATATCGATTCGTAAATCTTCTGGTTTTATTTCTATCTCATTTTCACTCGCCTCGGGTAGCACCGCAACGGTAGCAGTAGAAGTATGTATTCTCCCTTGACTCTCAGTGACTGGAACACGCTGAACACGATGTACACCACCCTCAAATTTTAGCTGTCCATATGGTCTATCACCAGATATACGAAATATCACTTCTTTCATACCACCCGCTTCATTCTCATTTTGAGAAATAAGCTCCGGCTTTAACCCATGATTTTCTGCATAGTGCAAATACATTCGATGCAACTCACCAGCAAAAAGGGAAGCCTCATCACCACCGGCGCCAGCACGAATTTCGATGATAACCGGCTTGTCGTCATCGGGATCATGAGGTAATAATAGCTCCTCTAGCTTCGCCTCATTTTCTGCTATTTTTTCTTCCACATTTTTTGCGTCTTCATGCGCCATCTCACTAAGCTCAGGATCAGAAAATAGCTCTTTAGCTTCGGCCAGATTTTGCTTTAATTTTTCAATCTCATTTATTAAATTAATAATCTCGTCTAGCTCAGACAATCGGCGAGATTTCGTAGCAAAATCTGGGCTCGAATAAGCATCTGGCATTGCAAGAAAATCATTTATCTCTTGTTTTTCTTCTTCGTATTTTTTTATGTCAGGTCTCATATGTGTTATAATTATATCATATTTTTGGATCTTTAGCTCAGTTGGCTAGAGCGTACGATTCACATTCGTAAGGTCACTGGTTCGAGCCCAGTAAGATCCACCATAATAATTTTTCGAGGGAATTATGCAAAAAATTAAATCCGTAATTTGGGGCTTAGCAATTATTTCACTTGGTGTTATCTTTGGCGGTAATGCTTTGGGACTTTTTGATATCAATATATTTTTTAAAGGCTGGTGGGCTTTGTTTCTGATCGTCCCTGGATTAATTGGCTTCATCACCGAAAAAGAAAAGCTTGGTAATCTTACTTTCGCAGGTGCCGGCGTGATATTATTGCTCGCGGCGCAGGATGTATTCAGCTGGGATACTGCCTGGAAAATAATGCTTGCAATATTCTTCATTGCAATCGGACTATCACTTATTTACAAAAATATATTTCATCAAAAGAAAAACAAAGAAATGGAAGAAGCCATAAAAAAATCCAAAAACGATAACCACATGGATTCACAAGCCGCTGTTTTCTCTGGTAACGACCGAGTGTATAATAATGAGGAATTTCCCGGCAGCGAAGTGCTAGCTGTTTTCGGTGGCGCGAATCTTGACCTCCGTACTGCAATAATCAAGAAAGATACATACATCAAGGTATTCTGTCTATTTGGCGGAGTAGAAATCGAGGTCCCTGATGATATCCAGATTAAGAGTAAGTCTGGTTTTATCTTCGGTGGAATCTCCGATAATCGCAAAAGCAAAGCAGACAAAAGCAAATACACTATTTATATCGAAGCTGCTGGCGGCTTTGGCGGTGTCACGATTAATGACACGACAAGCAAAAAAGACAAAAAATAATATTATCGTTCCCAACCAAATATCCTCAAAAACCTCTCCCAAATACTTGGGGAGGTTTTTATTTTTTCACTCGTTTTGACAGCAATAGAATTTTGTTCTGTACCAACTGTGACTTCCAGTTTACCATTTTCAGAATCAGTATCCATTGACAAGATTACAGACTTTTCGGCTCCTTCGAACCCGTGCATCATTAAATCTTCTTCCGATATAATTGATACTTTTGGCGTCCACCAAGTATCGTAATAGCCTACTTCGCTCCCATCTTTTACAAATTCTATTGGTATATATTTTTCTTGAACCTTTTCAATAATTGACTGACTCTCTGTGAAAGACGATGCTCTCGTCGGAGCACCGAGCATTGCAATGGTCACTACATGGTTACTGTCATCATCTTCGCGATTAGAATACGGCTCAAAATAACTACTAATCAAACAATATCCTGAATATTCCTCGCCGTTAAACCCAGTTTTAAGACCATTCACGCGATCAATTCCAAGCAGCTGATTCGTATTTGATACCGCACCGACATTCTGAGCTTCATATTTCGCTAGTCCAACGATCTCCGCGAGCACTGGTTGTGCCATAAATTTTTGAGCAATTAAAGCCATACTCTCAGCTGAACCCACTAATTTTGGATCATATCCGCTTGCATCGGAGCCAAATTCTATATCGCTAATATTCCATTCCTTCAATAAGTCCATCGCATATCTATGATATTCATCCATAGACCCAAAAGCCCACCTCGCCAACGTATCTGCTATATTATTTGATGAAGCAAGAAGCACTAATGCGAGAGCATCATATTCAGTATATTCTTCGCCCACCTGAACCGTAGTCGTAGAACCATTCATCGCAATATAATCCGAATAATCCTGATAATCTTCATCAGAAATCACGATTGTTTCACCCTTTTCGCCAAGATTAAATGGCTTCGCATCCATTACTACTAATCCAAGAATGATTTTTGACGTACTCGCGACTGAGTGAGTCGGGCTACCTGAATTATTCTTAGAGAACACAATCTTCCCATCAATCGCTACCGCCTGCTGCCCATATTCAGCCTGAGACAGATCATCCAAGCTCGGCAACGCAGGGAATTGGTAGGTCTGAACATACTGCAACTCCGTATCAAGTGTTACCATCTTTATGCCGACGATCACTACACCTATGGCCAATGCGAAAAGAAGGATACGTGGTATCATCTTCTTTCTATTTCGCCGTTCCATAAATATAATTATAACAAAAAAAGACCCAAATAATTTGAGCCTTTTCTACTAAAAGAACTAGGAATTTAACGAAGAAGTTTTCGAAAATACTTCTGGTGCAGCATTCTACAACGCCATCTGACGAGTATAATCATCGCCTAGGACTTCTTCGATAGATGGAGTCGCCGTTGCATCGTCTCTCAAAACAACGCCATGGACACATGCGAGAGTATTATTTATTGACTTAATATTTGTTCGATAGACATACAAGATATTTGACAATTCTGGCCACTTATCCTTCGCAATTTTCAATGTAGGTAAGAGAAGACAATGTGTCTCTACGATATTCTTTATAATTCTTTTTTCATTCATTATCCCCTCCATTGTCGAAAGATTGTAAAATCTATCGCCCGCCTTACAAAGAATAGACTCCGGACTTTCCAGAAGCTCATTATAATAGCGACGTTTCGTCTCTAATTTTTGCTCTCCTGGATACTCACCAATAGTCATGTACTTCACACCTTTTCTAATGGTTTCGTTAAATGGTAGATACTCAACATCAATCCCGCAATCCTCGCAAACATCATGTAGCAAAAATGTCGCTATCGTATTGTCGTCTCTTACTCCTAGCGCAACCGCATAACATGCCATACCTAATGGGTGAACGATATAAGGCTGCCCATCGTTTCGCATTTGGCTTTCATGTTTTTCTCGCATATAACCAAGTGCATGCAGACTTTCCCGCATTCCAGCTCCAGCACAAAAACCCTTCAAATACGTAAACATCTTATCTACATTTTGACTAAGCATTTCTTCACCTTCCTTCTGTATAAATGTGCAGTGGGACACCCCAGACAATACATATTATAACATAAAAGCACACAAAAACCACCCCGAGGGGTGGTTCATGTACTAATAGAAGGTTATTTCGTAGCTTTGTCGGCCTTTTTAGCAGCTTCTTTTTCTGCTTTTTTGACTTTGTTGCCGATATTTGAACGAAGCTTTGCTGCTTTTGCGGCACGAGCCTTAAAGCGATCAACGCGTCCCTCAGTATCGATGATTTTCTCTTCACCAGTAAAGAATGGGTGAGATGCTGAAGAAATCTGGACTTTTACTAATGGATATTCATTGCCATCGGTCCATTTGATAGTTTCTTCACTTTTGGCAGTAGAACGAGTCAAAAATGAAAATCCTGCTGCTTCATCAGAAAAGACAACAAAACGGTAATCTTTTGGATGTAAATCTTTTTTACTCATAATTACTTCTCATTATACCAGAGAATAATAAAATTGTAAATACTAAACTCATATAAAAAAGAGCTCTGGGTAGAGCTCTTTTATAAGAGGTTTTACAGAATCTGATCCAAACTAGTTATTATTTCATCAATAAAACCACGTTCCTTTGCATCCTTCGGAAGCAAATAATATTCTACTCGAGACAAAGACTCATATTCTGATTCTTTCAAGTTTGAATGTCTGAGCACGTGTGGCTTCCCAACCTCCGATTCGAAACGCATATTAAATTTCATCTTATCCTGCGCTTTACCGCCGCTATCATACACAAAATTAAACCCATCATGCATTAAGAATGTAGTATAAGGCAATGCGAAGCGCTTGTGTCCAGTAATACCTATCAAAAAAGCCATAGAGTACCAAACTCCCATATTAATGGTATAGACTGGCGTCTTAGATAATTCAATTGCACTAATCAAGGAATAACCTTCATTAATGTCGCCACCTGGGGAATTGATATAGAGCCTAATAGGTTTACGCAGCGATGCTTCAATCCCTTGATCTTCACGATTATAACCTATAATTGTGTCAATTAAGTACGAGCAAAGTGACATATCACCTATCATTCCACTCGCATCAAGCGCACAAATCTCCTGCGTCAAATACAATCTACGATCATTTAAGTCACTAAACAACTCATAATCATCAGGTGTTGCTACTATCCTACAATTCTCTGGCAGATTCTTAATCATTCCATTCACCTCCCTTTTAAAAAAACAACTCCGTACAATTATTGCACGGCCCACCTATAGTAATATACTTATTTTACCAGATTTACTTGCTTTTTTCAAGTATGTATGATATAATGAAATTATATATTAATTAATGAAACAGTTTTGTGGAGTTTTCCTGCACTTGATGTGAGCATCAGTTCTACATCCAGCCTAGCTGAGTCGGTGTTCAGTTCTACAAAGCAAAGAGAAAGGGAAATATAATGTCAGAAAATGTTGACATGAAGGCACTTTTGGAAGCTGGTGCTCATTTTGGGCATAAAACGAGCCGTTGGCACCCAAAAATGGCCCCATATATCCATAGCCGTCGTCAAGGCGCACATATTATCAACTTAGAAAAGACCGTTGACGGTCTCGAAAAAGCTTTACCAAAACTTACCGAGATCGCAAAAAGTGGCAAGAAAATTCTCTTCGTTGGCACAAAAAAGCAGATGAAAGAAATCGTCAAAGCTGCTGCTGAAGAAATGAACCAACCATATGTAACTGTACGTTGGGTCGGTGGTACTCTTACAAATGTGGACACTGTCAATCGCCAAATCAAGAAAGTTAAGGATCTTGAGCGCCGTATGGAAAGTGGTGAACTAGAAAATCGCTACAATAAGCTCGAAGTCCAGCGATTCCAGGAAGAAATTGATCTTCTAAACGAACGTTACGGCGGAATTAAAGACATGTCCGAGCAGCCTGCAGCTATTTTCGTTGTAGACGCATGTGAAGACAAAAACGCCATCCGCGAAGCAAATACACTCAAAATTCCAGTCTTTGCTATCACAGATACGAATGTCGATCCTACAAACATTGATTACATTATTCCTGCAAACGACGATTCAATCAAAGCAACAAGTCTCATCTTAGATTATGTCAAGGATGCCATCAAAGCTGGCGCTACTACAGCTCCAAAAGCTGCTCCTGCAGACAAAAAATCAACAAAATAATAACTTATAGGAGGTTTTATGGCGGATGCCAAAATTTCTATCGAACAAATTAAAAAACTCAAAGAGCTATCCGGCGTTGGTCTGACAGACGCAAAACAAGCATTAGTCGAAGCTAATGGCGATTTCGACAAAGCCCTTGAAGCTATGCGCAAGAAAGGCTTGACGAAAGCTGAAAAACGTGGCGATCGTGAAACGCGTGAGGGTCTCATTGACTCCTATGTTCACGACGGCAGAATCGGTGCGATAGTAGAAGTAAACTGCGAAACTTCATTCGTAGCAAAAACTGATGAATTTAAGACTCTTGCTCATCAAATCGCTATGCAGGTCGCTTCTATGGCACCACTTTATGTCTCTGTAGATGATATTCCAGCTGACATTATCGATGCAAAGAAGAAAGAATTTGAAGAAAACTTTAAAGGCCCAGAAAATATGAAAGATCAAATCATTGGTGGCCAAGTCAAAAAAGCCTTTTCTGACAAAGTATTGATGGATCAGCCATACATTCTAGATGACACAAAAACAGTTGCGGAATTCATTAAAGACGCAATTGCAAAAACCGGCGAAAACATCACTATTCGTCAATTCAAGCGTATTGAATTGGGCGTAACAGAGTAATTCTTGCACACATAAAACACCCCACATTAATAGCGGGGTGTTTTTTGAGTTCTATTGAATTATATATTTATCAATTGCTCATATTCATTTCGAGATAGGCGTCAATGAAACCATCAATTTTCCCATCAAGGACAGAATCGACATCCGTCTCTTCATATTTCGTACGGGTATCCTTCACTAATTTATACGGTTGCATTACATAGTTTCTAATCTGTTGTCCCCAAGAGGCAGATTCGCCAGCTCGGAGTTTGTCGATACTTTCGGCCTGCTGTTCGATCTGCATTTGAGCAAGTTTACCACGCAAAATTTCCATCGCCTTTTCTTTATTTTGTAATTGTGATCGTTCGTTTTGAATCGCAACAACGGTATTGGTCGGAATGTGCGTAATACGAATGGCGGAATTGGTAGTATTGACGCTCTGTCCCCCATGTCCACCAGAATGGTATGTGTCAATACGGAGATCTTTTTCATTAATCAAAACTTCATTTTCACTCTTTATTATTGGTAAAATCTCAACCAGCGAAAAGGAAGTCTGGCGAAGATTATCTGCATTAAATGGGCTAAGTCTTACCAGGCGATGCGTGCCATGTTCACTTTTCAGTGTACCATACGCATTAATATTAGCTACTTCATAGACAGCTGTTTTTATTCCCGCTTCTTCACCATCTACTCTTTCAACTAAAGTCACATTCATTCCTTGTTTTTCGAAAAATCTTAAATACATTCGCTCGAGCATACCAGCCCAATCCATAGCTTCAGTTCCGCCGGCTCCGGCAGTAATTCGAAGAACAGCTCCATTCTGGTCAAATGGCCCGGAAAAGCGTAATGATTTTTTTAGCTCGGTGAACTTATTTTCCATAGCAGAAATTTGTTCTCCTATTTCTGCTTTTAAGTCTTCTTCACCAAGATTAATTAGCTCGGAAATATCATCAATCTGAGCACGAAGAATTTGCCAATCCGCTATAAAATCTTTTAGATGACTCAACTCTTCGTTTTTGTTTCGCGCAAGGTCTGGGTTCTTCCAGATATCAGGATTGGCGACTTCGTTTTCAAGCGTCTCAATATCGGAAAGCTTTTCACTAATCTTAAGCCTAACCCACACTTCGTTAAAACTAGTTTTTAGCTGGTTGAGTTGCTTTTCATTCATAATAGGTATTATATCACAGAGAAATAGCTACTTTCTTGTCAGTATCAGCATTCCCATAAATGCATATATATATCCTGTCTCCCAGAGCAACATAAAATCCCAAAGAAACGCCGCCTTACTCATATAACCAATAACATAAACCAGACCATATACTAGAAAGGCAAGGCATATTTTTGCTGCAAACTTGTTCCTATTATCACGTCCACATGCGACTCGGAGACGTTCAAGCGTCATAGCGAACATCGCAAAAAACATTATCCTAGCAAGAGTGATATGAAGATTTACTATGAAATTCTGCAAATCTCCAGATAAAAAGGACGCATGCGGAAAAATCGACAAGCCTACAAATCCAATTAATTGAACAACGCCAAAAAATAACCACAATTTCGACACTTTTTTATACGCATACGAATAATACCTAGCTATTAGAATTGCAATCATAAAATTATAGATTGCAAATAATGCAGAAGACCAGAAATTCATTCCGACATATTGTGAAACTGTGAGCGTGAGATCCCCAAAATGACCACCAAAAAACCAATTATATCCAATAATAATAGTCTGTGAAAATGCAAAAATTACAGGCGATAATGCAATTCCAAGCTGAGGCTTCAATATTTTTTTAAAATCCATAAATTTATTATATCATGCGCTTATCTATTGCACACCAATTAGGCTTATGATAATATAAAAATATGATTCTACTTGATGAAGTCACAAAGAACTACCGTGGCGATCTTCGTCCTGCACTTGACCACGTTTCGCTTCATATTGAGCCAAACGAATTTGTGTTCCTGGTCGGTCAATCTGGAGCAGGAAAATCTACCCTAATTAAAATGATCACAAAAGAAGAAATTCCAGATTCTGGCAAAATTATTGTCGGAGGTATCGATCTTGATTATGTTAAGAAACGCTATATCCCACATTACCGACGACGTCTTGGCGTAGTCTTTCAGGATTACAAACTGCTCCCTGGTCGCACGGCATACGAAAACGTTGCTTTTGCACTTGAAATTGCTGGAATGAGTAATCGAGAAATTGAAAAGACCGTACCAAAAGTCCTTGATCTTGTCGGCCTTGCCGGAAAAGAGAAGAAATTCCCTCGACAATTATCTGGTGGCGAAAAACAGCGCGTCGCCATCGCACGTTCAGTTGCACGTCAACCAAAAATCCTCATCGCTGACGAGCCTACAGGGAACCTTGACACTCTTACGACTGATGAAATTATTGAACTCCTCCAAAGAATTAATGACTTCGGAACAACACTTCTAGTCACCACGCATGATAAAGACATCGTAAATAATCTTCAAAAAAGGGTAGTCACACTAAAAGATGGAAAAATTGTTTCCGATCAGAAAGTACGCGGCGTATACCGCTTAGATAAATCGCCCGCACCAGTTACAACTATTACTCCGTCCGCGCCTCGCTTAATTCGTACTGTGCCTATAGGTGAAAATCGAAATATTCATCAGGCTACACATCCTTCTTTTCGACCTTCTGCGCGTCAAGTTCAGCCTGAACAAGAAACTACAGTTTCACAATCTGATCAACCATTAATGCGTCCAAAAATTAAGACGAACAGACCAGCTACGAGGCCTACAAATGTTCGAGATCCACGTAGGTACCGTTCGGGGAGAGTAATTTAATGACAAAAGACAAAAAATCTACCAAGCAGAATCTCAAGACTATGAGTAAGAATAGTAGCTCTCAGAAGGCGCGTAGTACTTCTCGTATATTTAAATACGGCGCAATCGGCTTTACGAGAAATATTTGGCTCTCCGTCGCTGCCACTCTCGTAATGAGCGTTACTCTTATTATCCTATTCGTAACAGTAATTGCTAGTGCCATTCTTACTAGTACAGCTGATGCAATGCGCGAAAAAATCGATATCACTATATACTTCAAGCCGGGGACAAGTATTGCCACGCTCGGCAATATGTCTAACACTATGAGTGCAGATGATAACGTCAAAAGCGTTGAAGTATCAACCTCGGAAGAAGAATTTAATCGTTTAGTAGAAGAAAATCGTGACAATGAGGGCATCATGCAGACACTTGAAGATGAAGCAATGAAAGAAGTAATGATCGCCGGGATGAACGCAACTATGCGCATCAAAGTTTACGATGTTAATAATCTAGACAGCATTAAGAGGATAGTTGAAACAGACCGAGCTTTCATTATTCATATTGATTCCGAAAAAGCCCCTACATATGATGTGAATCGTGCAGAAATTGAAACAATTACATCTTGGGCAAACATAGCACGAAATGGCGGTATTGTACTGACAATTATATTCCTAGGAATTTCTATTCTAGTAATTTTCAATACTATTCGCATGGCTATTTTTTCCAGAAGAGAAGAAATTTATATGATGAAACTTGTTGGTGCAGATAATAGCTTCATTAGAGGGCCTTTCATTATTGAAGCACAGATATCCGGTATTATTGCGGGTGTCATCGCTGCGACAATCGGGTATTTCGGTTTTCATACAATAGCACCATTTCTTTCAAATTACGGTATAAACATTTCAGCAATTAATAGCATCTTAGAGAGTAAATGGCTAATAGTAGTATATGCAATTGTTATTGTCTTAGGTATCTTTATTGGAACAATATCTTCCTCACTTGCAATACGCAAATACCTTGCCGCTACAGCTCATCGCACTCGAAAAACTAACAAATAGATACCTCTTTACAAACTATTCCGCTTATGCTATTGTAATATCATGAAAGCTCTCAACAAAAACATATTTTCTATATTTATTGCTATCATCATCTGTTTTGTTGCTGTTTTTGCTTATTCCGGAAATACTTTTGCGCTGACATCTGCTTGTAAAAATAGTCCGGAGTGCATGGCAGCAGTTCAGAGAGAGCAAGAAGCTAGCACTAAAGCAGCCGAAGCCCAAAGCACGGCGAACGAATACCAAATCAAGGTAAATCAACTACAGGTTGAAATTGCCAGCATGGAAGCAAATATCGCTGAAAGTGAAGCATACGCGAGAGAATTACAAGACAAAATCGATGCCACCCAGGCCAAGCTTGAAGAGCAACAAACAGCGCTTGCTGAATTACTAATTCAAATCCATTTTGATACGAAGTCAGATTCTATTACGATTCTAGCCGGCTCAAGCTCTGTCTCGGATTTTGCAGAAAAACAATCAAGGGCTGATACTCTAAAGTCTCAAATAAATATTTCGGCGCAAGAGATCAAACATACAAAAGAACAATTAGAGGCTGATAGAGCGAGTGTTGTAGAAATAATCGAAAGCCAGCAGGCAATGAAAGAAGCTCTTGCACAGTCAAAAGCTGAACAACAACAAATCGTCAATAAATATGCAAACGATTCTATTGCATATGTTGAGGAAGCAAAAGCTGCTCGCGAAGCTCAGATTGCCGCCCAAAAAGCATACATAGCTGACCATCCAGAACTATACCAATCATACAGCGGCCCAATTTACACCGGTGCGAACACGTATCGTTGGCAAGCTGACTGCCCTCAACGTCAAGATGATTATTCTACTATTATCGATGGTAGATCCGTTGGAGGATTCGTCTGCGAATGTGTGAGCTATGTTGGATGGAAAGCATACGAATTATACGGTCTCTATCTTTCTTGGGGAAATGCCAACACCTGGGATGATGTTGCATATAGTAAAGGTATCGCCGACCATACGCCTGCTCCAAATACTATCGGCCAAAATGATGGCGGCCTCGGACATGTATTCTGGGTAGAAGCAGTCAATAGTGATGGTTCAATTTTAATTACAGAATACAACAACGCCTATTCGTCTGAAAGTGGCATGTGGGGTGACTTCGGATCCCGTATAATTCCAGCAAATATGGTGGGGTATTATAATTACCTTCACATCGACCGTCTATAATAATTGTGGTAAAATATTAAAATGACTGCGAACACTAGAAATAATAGAAATACAAGAAATAAAACAGATGAGGATATTCGAAAAGAGCGAAAAATCACTCTGAATCTCAGCAGCATAATTATTAGTGGTTTTGCCATTCTAGCTGTCGGTACTTTTATTGGCATGAACTGGAATAATGTTTCGAATCGATGGTTGCCTTATCTTGGATTTAATACTTCATCAAGCATAGATTGGTCACCTCTTAATGAGGTGTATGAAAAGCTTAAATCGAATTACGATGGTGCTATCAGTGAGCAAGACGTAGTCGACTATGCGAAAAAAGGTATAGCAGCATCCGTCCAAGATCGATACACGACGTATATGACAGCTTCTGAGGCCTCAGATTTCGATAAAAGCCTTCACGGTGATGTCGGTGCAGGCATAGGCGTAGTAATGGCGGAGCGAGATGGGTATGTCCGAATCGTCCGTACTTTACCTGATAATCCTGCGATGCGAGCTGGACTTCTTGCTGGTGATATCATTTACAAAGTCAATGACGAAGAGGTGTATTCCCTCGAAACAAATGATATCGCAACAAAACTTCGTGGAAATGCTGGCGATTCCGTAAAACTTACAGTCGTGAGAGATGGCGAGGAATTATCGTTCGATCTTGTCCGAGAAGAGATTAATAACGTCTCTGCCTATATTGAATACTCTGGCAATACAGCCATAATAACAGTGACTCGATTCGATAATGATACGGGTACGATAATAAAAGAATTTACAAAAGAATTCTCAAACAGGAAGATTGACAAAGTGATTCTAGACCTCCGTGACAATGGCGGTGGATACGTCTCTGCAGCTCGAGATTTATTATCTCTCTGGATAGATAGCGAAGCGGTCCTCGTACAAAAATCAGCCCACTTCCCAGATGAAACCACATACGCCCTTCACGGACAAGCTACACTCTCCAATATGAAAACTATTGTACTAACAAATGGTGGAACCGCCTCAGCCTCTGAAATTGTGGCAGGAGCACTCAAGGAATATCAAAAAGCTGCAATTGTCGGAGAAAAAACCTATGGAAAAGGCGTAGTCCAATCTCTGCTAAGACTATCAAATAACACAATGCTGAAGGTGACAACTGCGCACTGGTATACGCCAAAAGGTGAAACGATTAATAATACAGGCATTTTACCAGATAAAGAAATAGTTCGCACTTATGAAGATATCAACAAAAACATTGATCCTCAGCTCGATGCAGCGCTTTCAATGTGATAGCCCTTAGAATTATGGTATAATAAGTTTAATATGCAAGTAAAGGTATATTCCACGAGTTGGTGCCCATATTGCCACGCTGTAATGGATTGGCTAGAAGAGCTTGGTATTGAATATGAAGAGGTAGATGCTGAAAATCTTAATCTCTCCTCTGTTCCCGTTACTGAAATTGGAGACGAAAGGATTATCGGTTTTGATCGTCCAGCAATACTAAAAGCATTAAAATCTGCAGGGCTATACAAAAAATGAAGCAAAATCTTATTTTTATTCATGGGTTCAGAGGGAACAATCTCGGACTTCAGAAAATCACCGAAGAAAATTTTCCAAAAGAATATTACAATGTATATTCTCTCGACATTCCTCCTGCAGGTGGAAATACTATCGAAAAATTCGACGCTCGCCATTATGCACGCTTTATAGCAGAGTTTATTCGAAATAATGAAATAGAAAAGCCAGTAATAATTGGCCACTCAATGGGTTCTATTGTTGCTGCTGCGGTTGCAGAACGTTATCCTGAGCTAATCAGCGATAAAATAATCTTTTTATCTCCAATTTCCACAAAACCAGCAAAGCCTTTCAAGATGCTCGTTCCACTCTCGATAATGCTACCGAATAAAATGATTAGCTATGTCACGACCACGTATCTTTTCGTTCCAAAGGATAAAAGCTTAAAAAAAGATACAATAAAGACTGCGATTGAATGCGGATCTGATTACACTACCAGAAAAGACGTACTCAGCTCTGCGAAGTTTTCCATTTCTTACAGTATTGAAGATTTTGAATTCAAACAAAAATCCTGTTTCATCTGTGGTGAAAAAGATCGTCTTATTCCGAAATCAAAAACCGAGAGAATTGCCAAAAAATTCGACGGTGAAGTTCATTATATAAAAAACGCAGGACATCTTATTAACTATGAAACGCCAGATGAAGTCGCAACTATAATAAAAAGTTTTACTTCTCAGAAGTAGTATTAATCGCTTTTTGATAAATATCAACAAATTGCCCGAGAGTGTAATTTAAATCATGTTTTTTTGATATTGCAATGCTTCCATTGCTATACTTTTCTCGCAAGGATTTATCTGTAAATAATTTTCTCATTGCCTTTGATATGCCATCAACATCCCCTGGCCTACAAAGAATACCATTAATTCCATCCTGACATAATTCTTTCACTGCACCCGCATCCACAGCAATAAGTGGTAGACCAACTGCGGCTGCTTCAATTAATACGATCCCTTGCGTCTCCGTCTCACTAGCGGTAGCAAAAAAAGAGCCTGAACGATAAATCTCAGTTGTCTCTGGTGGCATAATTTTACCAAGAAAGCGAATTTGTTTTTCAAGCCCACGCTCTCTAACCTCCTTTTCGAGGCTATTTTTTGCGATTCCGTCACCAACAATAACAAACTCCGAATCTGGAAATTCATCCGCTATTTTAGCATACGCATTAATCACTACCCCAATACTCTTTTCTGGATCAACGCGACCAATATAAACGATTCTTTGCTTATTTTGCAATAATCCATACTTTCTGCATATCTCTTTATTAGGTTTTGACGGCGAATAAAGTGATAGGTCGACACCATTTGAAAGAGCCTTTACTTCAACATTAAAACGCCTACTTTTCCTTGGTAAAAGGTCGTGAATTGCCATTTCTGTTGGCATTGTGGCATAATCGCCATTTTTCATATAATTATTCAAATATGCTTTCACTATTGCGTCAGCTGGCTTCTTAATCGGACGGAGAATCTTAAACTGGTCAGTGTAATTATCGGGATAAGAATGTCCAGTCGAAACAAAAGGGATATTATTTTTGTGTGCATAACGGGCGCCAGCGAGGCCAATTGTTCCAGCCTGCTGCGAATGAATCACCTCAGGCTTGAAGCGATTTAGTACTTTCTTCATCTCCTTATACGGAGTAGTCGCCATCCACATGCCATTTTTATATGTGACGTGCGGCATTTTCACACCTAATACCGTCTTTTCTTCTGGTATTTCATGAATTTGATCAGGGTAAAAAGGGAACCGCTTCGAAGAAAGATAAACCTCTTTCAATTTTCCATCCTCAGATATTCGAGAATGCTTTTTTCCGGTCGTACTAGGAATAAGGACTACAACATCATGTCCCATTCGAGCTAAACCATGCGCTAAGTTTCCCGTAAATACCGCCACCCCATTCGTCATTGGAGTGTAAGTATCAGATACAATTGCAATTCTCATGTTATAATTATTATAGCATGAAAAAGAAAAAGACCTCAGATTCAGTCACCATAAACCGTCGTGCACGATATGATTATCAGCTCGGCGAAGAACTTGTTTGTGGCATGAATCTTACCGGTCTAGAAGTTCGACAAATTCGAGATCATCATGTCCAACTCAGAGGATCCTTCGTCACTTTACGTAATAATGAGCTCTGGCTCAATAATCTCACCCTAGGTGCTGAAACAGCTCGAAATATTCGTTTACTCGTCACAAAGAAGCAGCTCCGCACCTTTGCACGCGCAAAACAAGATGGCTATACCATAGTACCAACGAAGCTTCTCGGAGGAGAACGTTATATTAAGCTTGTGATAGCCACTGCTCGAGGAAAGAAAAAATACGATAAACGTGAGTCAATTAAAGATCGTGACATTAGTCGAGGAAGATTCTAATGAAATATGATATCTTTTCTTGGAACGTAAATGGATTAAGGGCTATTCTCAAAAAAGGCTCTCTTGATGAGCTTTTTTCGCAATATACTCCAGATATTCTTTGTATTCAGGAAATCAAAGCGAAAAAGGATCAAGTCGAAATAGATTTTCCGCAATACACAGAGGTATGGAATCCTGCCGAGCGAGCAGGCTACTCTGGCACAGCAATTCTATCAAAAATAGCGCCAATTTCATCATTTTCTGGCTTCCCTGAAACAACAAATCAAAATCCCAAATGGAATGGGGATAGCCACGGAAACCCCCTGAGAGAAGGTCGTGTTTTGACTACAGAATTTCCAGACTTCTTCTTAATTACAGTTTATACTCCAAATAGCAAAGATGATCTCTCTCGACTTCATCTTCGCGAAACACTCTGGGATCCAGCTTTCTTACAATTTTTAAAGTCTCTTGAGCAGCAAAAACCAGTCGTCGTTTGCGGTGATTTCAATGCTGCACACACTGAAATCGACTTAGCTCGTCCTCGTCAGAATGAACAAAATGCCGGCTACACAGTGGAAGAACGACAAGGAATTACTAATTTAATTAATGCTGGTTTTATTGACACATTCAGATTTCTCCACCCAGATGAACAAAAATACTCATGGTGGAGCTACCGAGGTGGCGCACGTATCAACAATATCGGTTGGAGAATTGACTACTTTTTCATTAGTGAGTCTTTACGAAAGAACCTTGTTTCTGCGGAAATACATGACGATATCCAGGGTTCAGATCACTGCCCAATATCTATAAGACTGGAGTTTTAATGGAAAAATTACCTTATTGGAAAAAAGAAAAAAAACTCTCTAAAAATAACGACTTTGAGTGGAATATTCCAGAGCAAAAAACTGGTTCAGTCGCAATTATTGGTGGTAATTCTCAGAATTTTTCTTCCGTTATCCGTTCTGCTGAGTTTTTAGAAAAAACATACCCTATCAAGGATCTAAAGATTATCATGCCAGACGTACTGAGAGCAAAAGTTCCATCATTACCAGGGTTATTTTATTGTCCGTCGACCGAATCAGGTTCCTTTGCAGATTCACCAGAAATTAGAAACTCAGTTAGAAATACAGATGTAAACATTTTTATTGGTGATTTGTCTCATAACTCAAATACATCTATCGCTATCTCTAAGACAATAAAAGAAGCCCCTGGTGTCGTACTTCTCGCCAGAGATACTACTGATATTCTTCTTTCCGAAATGAACGAGATAATCGAAAAGGACAATCTCATTATCATCGCATCAATGATGCAATTACAAAAATTACTTCGCTCAGTGTATTATCCAAAAGTATTATTGCTTTCCATGCCCTTAATGCCAGTAGTAGAAGTGCTGCATAAATTCACTCTGAGCTATCCCGCGACAATTCTGACTTTTCATCAAGGTCAAATTATTGTTGCGCACGAAGGAATAGTCAAAACTATCCCTATTGAGGAAACGAATTATACACCACTTTCACTTTGGATGGGCACTCTTGCAATGAAAATTGCCGCTATGAACCTATATAATCCAGGACAATTGCTCGATTCAACCTTTGCAGCTATTTAGCTTTACTCTCCATTATTGCTCTCTGATATACATCAAGAAGTTTTTTTATTTGCGTCGATTGTAAGACATTATTACGATTCTTCAACATGAGCCGACTCATTTTTTCGACTCGCTCTGGATGACGACAAAGCCGATCAAGAGCATCCGCCATTGCTTCTGGGCTAGCATCGTCTGACAAGACATAACCTCCGCTCGGCACCGACTCTCTCATATCTGGATCACAAAAGAAAACTGGCATCCCAGTCGCTTCAGCCTCTAATAGAGTCAAACCTTGCGTATCAAATCCATAAGACACCGTCGCGGAGATGTGCTGGTCAAGCATCTTTTTCAACATTTCCTCATGAGGAACACGACCGCAAAATTCCGCTTTTATCTTATGTCTTTTGGCGTATTTTCTTGCAGAATTAAGTTCATTTCCGTCTCCACAAGCCAAAAGCTCGCAAGGTTCTTTCATTAATGCCATTGCTTGCAAAAATGGGATAATTCTTTTCTCGCGAGAAATTCTAGAATTCCAAAATATCTTCAAAGAATCACTCTCCCGCATTTTTCGGACTAATTTTTCCTCTGATTTACCCAGTGCTTTCACCATTTCATCAGCTACACCATTAGATACAACCGTGATTGGTTTTTCTACCCCATATTGTTTTAGCTTATTTGCAAAATGCTTAGACGGAGTGATGACCTGATCTGCATAATTCGCATGTGAAACCATCATTGTCCACATCCTAGCCCTTGCAACCGTCGGCGCTAAATCATCATCATATGGGACCATTTTTCTATGTGGGATATATACCTTATGTAGGCGGTTAATCACTAATGCAACGATCGTCTTAAATGGATATGGAACATTAGTTGCTATCGCCATATCCTCACGCCCATGCATAGTCTGCACTAATGGAATCTTGTACTGGCGCGCCAACCTTGCACCTGCAAGGGAACAACTAGCCTCGTAATGAACGTGTACTACATCAAAATCGAACATTGGATATCGCTCTCTAACCCATTTTTCAACTTGCTCTGGGGATTTTGAGAGAGGGGCGCCATTGATTCGTAGGCGCTTATGCGTCGGAACAATTTCAATATTTTTTTCGCCTTTTGGCACATTGAAACCAGGACAAAAAATCGTCACTTGATGACCCATCTCTTCGAGACTCTTTCTCTGAGCCTTAATTGAAGATGGAATGCCGCCCGGCACCTCTAAAAAAACATCCGTAAAAATCGCAATTTTCATATCTATATTATAGCATAAGCGATATGATTATCGTAGTCTTACGGATGTTCAGATAGATGTTAGATACAAGTATAGCCACCATCAACCGGCAAAATTGCACCAGTGACATAGCTCGCTTCTTTACTTGCTAAGAATACGGCTGCAGCATTTAATTCGCCTTCTTTACCGTATCGCTCCATTGGAACATGTGATTTAGCAAACTGTTGGAATTGCTCCGTATCAAGTACAGGCTGCGTTAATTCTGTATAGAAATATCCCGGACAAATCGCATTACAAGTAATTCCTGAGGTGGCTAATTCAGCTGCGACAGCACGAGTGAAATTCACCACTGCACCCTTTGATGCATGATACGCAATAGTAGGGATCTCCGTGTTTCCAACGAGACCATACATGGAAGCAATATTAATAATACGACCGTAGCTATTCTTCTTCATAATATTTCCAAATGCACGTGTCATCTTGAACACGCTAGTTTCATCTGTAGCAATAGTGAAGTCCCATTCATCATCCGCCATATCAAGAACACCCTTATCTTTCGATGAGCCAGCGCAGTTCAATAGAATATCGACTCGACCGTATTCTTTTTCAACTGCCTTCGCAGCATCATTAATGCTCTCAGTCGATGTGACGTCACATTTTACAGGGAAGACCTCTGCATTGAATTCTTCCTTTAATTCCTTTGCAAACTCTTCTAGTCTCTCGTACCTACGTGCAAGAATCGCAAGTTTTGCGCCTTGCGCTGCGAATGCTTTCGCCATTTGCTTACCAAGCCCACTAGATGCTCCAGTAACAACGGCAACTTGACCTTTTAAATCAAACATTTTTACTCCTCTCTATTATTTAGTATAAATTTTACACTAGTATCTCGAAATATTAAATAGCTAAATCATTTTTTCTCCTCGAAAAGTCGCTTCGAAATATCATACATGCTCTGGATATGATTTTCAAGAAAATAATAGTGTTTTACATACGCAATACTCAGAATCCAAAGAACTAATGTCGCCACTCCGGCTGGAAGATAACTCAGAATACCATCCATCTGCACTGAAGCAATAATCCAGAGACACACAAAAGTCATTACCAGGGTAATAGTAATAAAAAACAACATAATAATCAGATGTACCAATCGCTCATGTTGAAAATTTCGCAGCATTTCACGATGGTATGAGATAAATTTTTCCGATACACCTTTTTTTATCTGGGATTCAGCAAATTTTTCGTATTCTCGGATTTTCTTTTCCATATTTCATATTATAACATAAGCAACATAAAACCCCCAATCATGATGGGGGCGAAACTCAACTCTACAATTTCATTTTATTATAAGCATTTTGCCGTGTCAAGAAAAAAATCGCTAAAATTCAAAATATTGGAATGTCCTATCATCGTGCCATGAAAGCCCGGAAAGATAAGATGCATCACCTAAAATAGACCTATATTTTTGCTCCGAAATTTCACTATTGAGATACTTATTTGTCGCTTCGAACAACTTCACGCATTTATCTAACGACTCATCATAAATCTCAAAAAATGATTGATTTTTCTTGATCGTATTATCTGTCGGATAACACCATTCCTTATGCTCATTATTGAAAATTGACAAGTCAATTGAATCGACATGATAGCTAAAATACTCAATTTTTATGCTTTTTCTAGGCGTAATACGGTCAATTCTCTTATAAAACGCCTTTTTCAAACCACGCTTATCTTTAGTAATATATTTCATACCTAAATAGAGAATATTCAATGCACGTTGATATTTCTCACCACCTTTTTCTATACCAAATGTCTCTTCATATGTACTGTCGAGCACTTCGGCCAGAACTTTGTTAATTTTATGTCTAGAAACAAGCGTATACATCTTGTAGCTACTAAAGTCTTTTTTCTCACGCTTTTCATACAGATATGCGTCAATTTCAAGCTCAATTTTCGAATGAAGCCCAGCATATTTCCGAGTTTCCTTATTACCCTTCACGTATTGTCCGGTTTTATAATAAATATAAGGGTGACACTTACTGTCTAAAATATAGTGGGTAAGATGACCATATAGTGCTGCAAGGACTGTGGGATTATTCTGTAAATCACGTTCCTTGATGATTCGAATGAAATTTAAGAAAAAATCATCCACATGGTTCGTATGTAAATAATCACCAACCTCTTCATGAAAAGAAAATTTTTCGTACACAAAAAACGGATCAAAAGAAAAGCTAAAAAGCTCGTAGATATGCTCAGCACCTTTTAGAGACTTTTTAATTTTCGGACTGCTTTTTTGAAAAACATCCTTTGCAAAATAAGTATGTGTTAGTAAATTTGGCATTTTTATATAATCATTAAGCCTATGTTATTATATCACGAATATAAAAATAAAATAAGGCTCTCCGAGCCTTCTTTTCTTTCTGGTGGGCGGGGAGGGAATGCGTCGACTTCGTCGACTTCTCTCGGGCG
>JAZLJF010000009.1:0-60944 GCA_045597305.1 Candidatus Nanosyncoccus sp.
TTGTTCGGATGTGAACGAACCCGAATAAGGTGATAAATCCACGGACGAGTACGGTACTGTAATACCGGCGCAGTCCGACTGGATTTATTACTGAAATTCGGACGTGAGTTCAGTTGCGAACAAAATTAGCGAATGTCCAGCCAGCCATTGTAACAATATTACTGAATGCGTAGCCATCCCTTCCATGAATATAATTTCGGAATAGCTCGACATCTGTTATAATGTAATTATGCCAAAATTTCAATTAGTATCTGACTATCAGCCTACAGGTGATCAGCCGAAAGCGATCGCTCAGTTATGTCATGGACTCGATAATCACATCAAGGAGCAAACTTTGCTCGGTGTGACTGGATCCGGAAAGACGTTTACAATGGCAAATGTTATTCAACATGCACAGAAGCCTACTTTGATTTTGGCGCATAATAAGACTCTTGCTGCGCAATTGTATTCTGAATTTCGTGAGTTTTTCCCAAATAACGAAGTGCATTATTTCGTGAGCTATTTCGATTATTATCAACCAGAAGCTTATATTGCTAGCAGCGATACTTATATTGAGAAAGATAGTGCGATAAATGATGAAATTGATCGATTACGTCATGCGGCGACCGTGTCACTTTTGACTCGCCCAGATACTATTATTGTCGCTTCTGTATCTTGTATTTATGGTATTGGTTCACCGGATCATTATGTCGAGATGTCGCTTGCTTTGAATAAGACGAATTCTGGCTGGGTATTGAAGGACCAGTGGAAGGGGATTAATGTAGGCAATTCTGGCGCGGTTAAACAGTCGGATTTTGTGATTTACTTGGTTGCTATGCAGTATCATAGGAACGATATTGCTTTGGAGCGAGGTAATTTTCGTGTCATGGGCGATACGATTGATTTGATGCCTGCTTCTGGTGAAGTGGCTTATAGGTTTGAATTCGATTTTGATATGCTTTCCGATGTGAAAATTATTGATCCTCTTACGGCTGAGGTTCTTGAGAGACCGAGCCAGGTATTTGTTTTTCCAAATACGCATTATGCTACGCCAAAAGATCAGATTGATCGTGCTCTCGATACGATAAAGGCGGAATATGATGAGAGGCTGGCATTTTTCGAAAAGAATAATAAGTTTCTAGAAGCTCAACGTCTTTCTCAGCGCACGAAGTATGATTTGGAGATGTTGAAAGAAACTGGTTTCGTAAAAGGGATCGAAAACTATTCTCGCCATTTGGATGGCAGAAAAGCTGGAGAGCCGCCTGCAACATTGATAGACTTCTTCCCGAAGGATTTCTTGCTCCTCGTTGATGAGTCGCATATGACATTGCCGCAAGTCAGAGGAATGTATAATGGTGATCGTGCAAGAAAAGAGGCGCTTGTTGAATATGGGTTCCGACTTCCAAGTGCTTTAGATAATCGACCGCTCACTTTCAATGAATTCAATAGCCATATAGAGCATGCAATTTATGTTTCTGCTACGCCAGGAGAATATGAGCTTGAGCATTCTCCAGAACCAGCAGAACAAGTGATCCGCCCTACGGGCTTGCTAGATCCTGAAATCGATGTTCGACCATCAGATGGCCAGATTGATGACTTAATGGAAGAAATCGACCAGCGAATTGCGAAAAAACAACGCGTTTTAGTCACTACTTTGACGAAAAGAATGGCTGAGGATCTTTCCGACCATCTGAAAGAGCGAGGAGTGAAAACTGCTTATATCCATTCGGACATAGATACGTTAGAGCGTGGCGACATTTTGCGTGATTTGCGAAATGGCACATATGATGTTTTGGTTGGCATTAATCTTTTGCGTGAGGGCTTGGACTTGCCGGAAGTATCGCTGGTCGCTATTTTAGATGCTGATAAGGAAGGATTTTTACGCTCGGAGTCTGCATTGATTCAAACTATTGGACGTGCCGCTCGACACGTTGAAGGCAAAGTTATAATGTATGCCGATCACGAAACTGAGAGTATGGAAAAAGCCATCAATGAAACAATGCGCAGGCGTGAAATTCAACAACAATATAACACAGACCATAATATCGTGCCGAAGGGGATTCAGAAGGCGGTAAATATGGGCTTGCGCGCGATTATTCCAGAGAAAGAGCAAAAAGATGCCCTTAATCTCAAAAAAGTTCCACAAGAAGAAATACCGAAATTGATCAAGCAATTAGAATCAGAGATGAAACTTGCCGCGGCAAATCTTGATTTTGAGCGTGCTGCGAGCTTGCGTGATTTGATTGATGATATCAAATCCGGCAAGGCTAATCAGAAAATGTGATATAATAAAATAGATGGAAATTACACGCGAGGAAATTGATCATCTTGCGAAGCTTTCTGATTTGTCATTGAGCGACGAAGAAGCAGAATCCCTAAAAGGTGATCTAGGAAATATTATCAAATACATTTCACAATTAAACGAGCTTGATACGGATGGTGTCGAGCCGACTTATCAGGTATTTGAAATGGAAAACGTTTGGCGCGATGACGCAATTCTGCCACAGGATGCTGATAGAGAGAAACTTCTGAATCTAGCGCCAGCTTATCAGGGTAATATTGGGACCCAAGATAGTCAAATTAAGGTTCCGAAGGTTTTGTAGGAGAGAATATGAAGATTGCTGATAAGAATAATTCTGCCGTTGAAATGGTGAAATCTGCATTAGAAAAGGCGAAGAAATACGAGAGCTATAATATTTTTATTTCTATAAATGAAGATGTAGCTATCAATCGTGCGAAGGAAATTGACGAAAAAATTTCGAAAGGTGAAAAAGTTGGACGGTTGGCTGGTGTTCCTTTTGCGTGTAAGGATAATTTTCTTGGCAAACAGGGTGCGACGACCGCCGCTGCAAAGATTTTAGAACCTCTGAATGCGCCGCTAAATGCGACGACTATCGAAAAGCTGGAAGCAGAGGGCGCCATTATGATAGGGCGAGTCAATATGGATGCATTTGCACACGGTTCATCTACGGAAAATTCATTTTTTGGTGTTACGAAAAACGCTGTGGATACAGAACGTGTTGCTGGTGGTTCATCTGGTGGTTCTGCTGCAGCCGTTGCATTGGATATTGTTCCATTTGCTACAGGTACTGATACGGGTGGATCGATTCGACAGCCGGCGTCATTCAATGGTGTCTATGGTATCAAGCCTACTTACGGAACGATTTCGAGATACGGTGTGATCGCAATGGGCAGCAGCTTGGATGTCATTGGCTTCATTACTAGGAACGCGGAAGATTTGGATCTGCTAATGGAAGTATGTGCAGGTCAAGATCCGAAAGATTTGACGTCATTGCCAGACTATTACAATGCAACCGCTCCGAAGGAACCGAAAAAGATCGGCGTTCTGAAAGATTTTGATTCTGACTCGATCGACTCTTCTATTCGTCAGGCGCTTCAAAATAAGCTCGATGAGTTGAGAAATGATGGCTATGAAATAGTCGATTTAGAAATGCCAATTTTGAAATATGCGCTAGCTGTGTATTATATCATTATGCCAGCTGAGGTTACGTCTAACCTTTCTCGATATGACGGTGTTCGCTATGGATATCGCTCGGATGAAGCAAAAGATTTAGATGGAATATTTTGTAAATCTCGCTCAGAGGGATTCATGAAAGAAAATAAGCGTCGTATCATGGTGGGGAATTTCGTGTTGTCTAGTGGCTTTTATGATGCATATTTCTTAAAAGCGATGAAAGCTCGCACTCTAATTATTCAAGCATTTAATAATGCCTTTGAGAAATGTGATTATATCTTAGCTCCCGTTTCGCCGAATCCTGCATTTAAGATTGGCGAAAAAGCTAATGATCCGGTAGCAATGTATATGGAAGATATTCTTTCTGTGACATTGAATCTCGCTGGCTTGCCAGGCGTAGCGCTGCCAGTTAGTAAGAATGCAGATGGATTGCCAATAGGTTTACAGCTTATCGGACCACGTCGAAGTGATAAAAATCTAATCAAATTTGCCGGTAAAATAGGTCTTAATGTCGATAAGGAGAACCAATAATGGACGGGTCAGTTTTCCTTCTTTTAATTGCTATCGTAATTGTTGGCGTTTTTGTATTTGTTGCAATTTCTTTGACTGCACGTCGAAATTATGAATTTGATAAGGATGCTTATCAAGCTGATTGGCTTCATATCGAGAATGGCCTACAAAAAGAGAATAAAGCTACATTCAATGCCGCTATTATTGAGGCGGATAAATTATTGGACAAGGCTATGGCTGAAATGGGTATTCCTGGAAAAACTATGGGCGAGCGTCTGAAACGGTCTGGCAATCATTTTTCACAATTGAACTCAATTTGGCATGCACATAAAATTCGCAATCAAATAGCGCATGAGCATGGTTTTGAAATTGAATATACCCAGACAAAACGAGCGCTTTCTAGCTATAAGCAAGCATTAAAAGATTTAGGAGCAATTTAATGAAGTATTATCCTACTATTGGTATTGAATGTCACGTCCAGTTAGCTACGAAGACGAAACTTTTCTCAGAGGTTGATAATGATGCTCGTGGAAAAGAGCCGAATTCGTGCGTTTCCCCTGTTGATTATGCATTGCCTGGTATGCTCCCAAGATTGAATGGTGAGGCAATAAAATACGCTATTCGTGCTGGAAAAGCAATGAATTGTGCGATTAACCTTTATTCGCGCTTCGATCGGAAGCATTATTTCTATCCAGATTCACCAAAGGGCTTTCAAATCACCCAATTTTATCATCCAATTATCGGCGAGGGATACGTAGAGCTTCCGTCTGGGACAAAAGTAAGGATTGAACATGCGCATCTTGAGGGTGATGCTGGGAAGCTGACGCACTTCGATTCTTATTCACTTGTAGATTTGAATCGTGTCGATACTCCACTATTAGAAATCGTATCAATGCCAGACATTCACTCCGCTGCCGACGCTCGTGATTATTGTAAAGAATTATGGAGATTGATGTGTTATGCAGGCGTAACGAACGGTGATTTATATAATGGTAATATGCGTTTTGACGTCAACACATCAATAGCGCCAGAAGGTTCGGATACGCTCGGAACGAGAACGGAAGTAAAGAACCTAAATTCCTTCAGATCTGTAGAAAGAGCGATCGAATATGAAATTAAACGTCAGAGCAAGAAGTTAGATTCTGGCGAAAAAGTCATTCAGGAAACTCTTGGCTGGAATGATGCTACCGGAGAGACTACTGGCCAGAGAAGCAAGGAAGAAGCAAAAGATTATCGATACATGCCGGAGCCAGACATTCCACCTATTCGATTAAGCGATGAATTTGTGAAGTCCGAGATGGAGCAGGTACCTATGCTGCCAAATGATTATCGTTCTAAATTAAGTGGAGTGATTGTGAATGATACGTTAGAAGTATTGCTCGATTACCCACAGCTTATGAGTAAGCTTGGCGAATTATCAAATAAATCAATAAAGAATATTGCGAATTTATTCTCGTCAGTATTATTGGCTGAGGAAAAATCAGGTGAAATGTTGAATCAGCTTCCGACGAGTTCACAACTTGAAGATTTGAGTGAGATGAAAGAAAAAGGCGAGTTATCTTCTACTGGAATGAAGGAAGTATTTTTGAGACTCTTCGATCCACAAATGAAAACAAAAGACGCTAGAACGATTGCAAAGGAGCTAAATGTCATTCAAGAAAACGACACGGGTGCGCTTGAGGCGATTATTGACGAAGTGATTTCTAGTCCATCTTGCGCTCAAGCGGTGGTGGATTATAAGTCTGGATCAGAAAAAGTCCTTGGTTTTCTTGTCGGACAAGTCATGAAAGCATCTCAAGGAAAAGCGAACCCGGGCGTAGTCCAACAAATTCTGAAGCAGAAATTATCTTAATTATTCATTAAAATATCCTTGTCAAACTGGGGTAGTTTATGTTAAAATGTTATCAACGTTTATATTTTTAATGCCCGAACAAAGGAGAATATGGCAGAAGTAAAAGATCTATCAAAGTTCCGCAATATTGGTATTATTGCGCATATTGATGCTGGTAAGACTACCACATCTGAGGCGATTTTGTACCGCACAGGCCTCAAGCATAAGATTGACCTAGTTAAAGGTGACACAGGTGGTGCGACAACTGACTGGATGGAGCAGGAAAAGGAACGCGGAATTACTATTACATCCGCCGCGGTTACTGCTTATTGGAAAGGTCATCAGATTAATATTATCGATACTCCGGGTCACATTGACTTTACAGCTGAAGTCGAGCGTTCTCTCCGTGTTCTCGACGGCGCAGTCGTTGTCTTCGACGGAAAAATGGGTGTAGAAGCTCAGTCTGAAACAGTTTGGCGTCAGGCCACAAAATACGGTGTTCCACGTATCTGTTTTGTAAACAAAATAAACCAAACAGGTGGTGATTTCTACAAATCTCTTGATTCGATTCATAAGCGTCTTTCAAAGAATGCTGTAGCTATTCATCTCCCAATTGGTTTTGAAAAAGACATTTGTGGCGTTGTTGACCTTGTTGATATGAAGGCATATACATACAAAGAATACACCGACCATGAGCTTACAGTTGGCGAAATTCCAGAAGATATGAAGGAAAAAGCAAAGAATGCTCGTGCAATGCTTGTCGAAGAAGCTGTTCAAGCAGATGAAACTTTGATGGAAAAGTATTTCAACGAGGGTGAAGATGCTATTACGGTTGATGAGCTAAAGGTTGCTCTTCGTAAGCGTGTTCTTGACGGCGATTTCTTCCTAGTAACTGGTGGTGATGGTCGTGGTGTGATTGTTGAAAAGGTCCTCGATTTGATGGCTGACTATCTTCCATCTCCGCTTGACCGTGATCAGGGGCAAACTGTTGGTACAGATCCAAAAACAGGTGATGAAGTTATTCGTAAGGCTGACGACAATGAGCCACTTACAGCTCTAGCATTCAAGATTGCGACCGATCCTTTCGTAGGAAAATTAATCTTCATTCGTGTCTATGCTGGTGTACTAAAATCTGGTTCTTACATTTTGAACGCAACTACCGGTAATAAGGAACGTGTCGGCCGTATCGTTCGTATGTTTGCTGATAAGCGAGATGATATTGACCAGGTCGCTGCAGGCGATATTGCTGCTGTCGTAGGTCTAAAAGACACTACTACTGGTACAACACTGTGCGATCCAGCTCATCCAATCTTCCTCGAGTCTATTGAATTCCCAGAACCACCTGTATCAATCGCAGTCGAACCAAAGACGAAAGCTGATCAGGAAAAAATGGCGCTCGGTCTTTCAAAACTTGCTGAAGAAGATCCTACTTTCCGTGTCCATACTGATGAAGAAACTGGACAGACAATTATCTCTGGTATGGGCGAGCTCCATCTTGAGATTATTATTGATCGTCTTAACAAAGAGCACGGTGTCGAAGCAAACACAGGCGCTCCACAAGTAGCATATCGTGAAACTATTCGTGGCATAGCTGAAGCACAAGGAAAGCACATCAAACAATCTGGTGGTCGTGGTCAATATGGTGACGTTTGGATCAAGTTTGAGCCAAATGAAGCAGGAAAAGGCTTCGAGTTCATCGATCAGATCAAAGGTGGTGTCGTTCCTCAGGAATATCGCAAACCTGTCCAGAAAGGTGTCGAAGACACTCTTGCTGGTGGTGTTATTGCCGGATATCCAGTAGTAGATGTCAAGGCTACACTTTACGATGGTTCATACCATGACGTCGACTCATCTGAGCTCGCCTTCACCCTAGCTGGTGCATTAGCAACTCGTGAAGGTATCAAGAAGGCAAATCCAGTCTTGCTTGAGCCTGTTATGAAGCTTGAAATTACTACTCCAGAAGAGTTCATGGGCGATGTTATTGGTGATATTAACGCTCGACGTGGTCGTGTTGATGAAATGGAAGATTTGAATGGTGGCGCAAAATTAATTAAGGCATTTTGTCCACTTGCAAACCTATTCGGTTACACTTCAGACCTACGTTCTATGAGCCAAGGTCGTGCAGCTTCTTCTATGGAATTGTCAAATTACGAAGAAGTACCACCTAATGTAGCTCAAGAAATTATTGATGCTCGTGCAGCGAAATAATTTCACAGAAAAAATTTGACAAAAATAAACCCCAGTCGTATATCGACTGGGGTTTTTGAAGCAACCTTCAGTGCAGAACGCCATATATAATTATTGTCCATTGCTTAAAAAATAGATTTCCATATTTTGGCTACAGCCTCCTTCCCACCATTTAGTAGCATTGCTGGAACTAATACCATAAATTCGGTCGCACTGTCACTTATAAAAATTCTGCATCCGAAGGAATCGCACACCTCTTGCCGTCCTATGTTGGACATAATTTGCATGAAGTACCGAACGTCTTCTATAAACATGAGGTAATTTGAACTATGAACGAGAAACAGGACGTAATTAATGGGCGAATGCTCTGGATGTTCTTCGACATAGAATTCGCTGGGCACATCAATCCATCTTTTTCTGTTTACTAGACTTCCAGGAATAAGACCTGTAATATCAAGTGGACATTCTTCTCCTAAGAGCTTATATAGATCAGGATTTCCTTGCATTTCGGTTGCAACTTGCATCCAATTTTCTTTTGGCTCCCTAAGTGGTAGAGAATGCGGGAAATTTAGAGAAACCTCAAATGAATGCTTATTATAGCTTCCATTCTTCTTAAACTGTAAAGTTTCAGGATTTTCATATTCAAAGAATAGACGAGGTCTCTGAAGTATCATTCTCCCGTAGCTTCTTGGAAGATAGACATCTTCTCCGTAGATTTTTGTTAGTTGCTTCAAATTATAACTTACTTTGTCGTACATTTTCTCCCTCCTTTAAAAAAGTATAACAACCAGTTTATTCTACCATAAAAATTAATAAATAGCAAGTTCCTAAAAAACATCTAAAAACCTCTTTACATCCTCAATAAAATCGTATAAAATATTTGTAAGTGTCTGGAGCTGGTTTTTATTAGTGCTCCTGACAAATAACAATAAAAGGAGATAATAAAGAATGGCAGATTTTGACCGTTCCAAACCTCACATTAACGTAGGTACTATGGGACACGTTGACCATGGTAAAACTACCCTTACAGCTGCTATCACAGCAGTTCTAGCAAAGAAACTTCCAAGTGAAGTAAATAAGCCAATTGCATACGACCAGATCGATAATGCTCCAGAGGAAAAAGCACGTGGTATTACCATTGCTACTTCTCACCAAGAGTATGAATCTGAAAATCGTCACTATGCACACGTTGATATGCCAGGTCACGCTGACTACATCAAAAACATGATTACTGGTGCAGCTCAGATTGATGGTGCTATCCTTGTTGTTGCTGCAAATGATGGTCCATTGCCACAGACTCGTGAGCACGTTCTTCTTGCTCACCAGGTTAACGTTCCAAAGATCATTGTTTTCTTGAACAAGATGGATCTTGCTGACCCAGAATTAGTCGAGCTTGTTGAAATGGATGTCCGCGAACTTCTTAATAAATATGGCTTCGATGGTGACAACGCTCCTATCATCAAGGGTTCTGCTACAAAGGCTCTTGAAGGTGATGCAGAAAACGAACAAGCTATCATGGATCTTGTCAAAGCTATGGATGAATTCTTTGATATTCCAGAGCACGATCTTGACAAGCCATTCCTAATGCCAATTGAGGACGTATTCTCAATCAAGGGTCGTGGTACAGTTGCCACTGGTCGTATTGAGCAGGGTATCGTCAAGTTGAATGACGAAGTTGAAATCGTTGGTCTTCGTGATACACAGAAATCTGTTGTTACTGGTATCGAGGCTTTCCACAAGACTCTTGATCAGGGTCAAGCAGGTGATAACGCAGGTCTTCTTCTTCGTGGTATCGAACGTGAACAGATTGAACGTGGCCAGGTTATTGCAAAACCAGGCTCCATCACTCCACACACAGAGTTCGAAGGTGAAGTTTACATCTTGAAGAAAGAAGAAGGTGGTCGTCATACACCATTCTCAAAGGGTTACAAGCCACAGTTCTACTTCCGTACTACAGATGTCACTGGTGAAGTTGAGCTTCCAGCTGATAAAGAAATCGTCATGCCTGGTGACACAGTAACTTTCAAGGTTAAATTGCTTGCTCCTATTGCTATGAACAACAATGACCGCTTTGCTATTCGTGAAGGTGGCAAGACTGTTGGTTCTGGTGTTATCACAAAGATTGTTAAATAACACTTGATCTAATAATCACCTATTTCTGCATTCCCCTGTTTGATACAGGGGAATGCATGTTTAGGTGTTTTTTATATTCGTTATTTTTTGCAATAAAAAATCCCCTGATTTCTCAGGGGGATTTTTTAATTATTACATTTTAATTTCCGCATCTACACCTGCAGGTAGAGAAAGGTTCTGAAGGGAATCAATCGTCTTTGGCGTTGCGTTTAGGATATCAATCAAACGCTTGTGGACTTTCATTTCGAAAGCTTCACCACCAGTTTTGTAAACGTGCGGTGACTTTACAACTGTAAAAGTTGAACGTTTTGTAGGAAGAGGTACTGGTCCGGAGACGCTTGCGCCCGTACGGATAGCAGTATCGACAATTTGTTTTGCGCTCTGGTCAATCACGCGATGATCATAAGCTTTGAGGCGAATTCGGATCTTGAGTCCTTCTGTTTTTTTGGCTTCTGCCATGATTTTACCTTTCTTGCCTGATAACCTCGAAGAATGGAGTTTTTCAGACTAAATATTAACTAATAGTATGAATATTATACACTTTTTAGCTAATTTTGACAATAGTGAAAAATTAGTTGCGTTTAATTATGTATGCTATAATTAATATATGAGTTTTATGGCTCGATTTAAGAAAAAGTTTTATTTTGTTGCTGCGAGTTACTTCCGTTTTTTTGCTAAGCGCTCGCTTCGCCGTTGGAATCCAAGAATCATTGCGATCACAGGTTCTGTTGGAAAGACGACAATGCTACATATGATCGAATTCCAACTTGGAGAAAAAGCGCATTATTCACATAATGCGAACTCGGCCTTTGGTATTGCTTTTGATTTAGTTGGAATTGAAAAAGGTGTTGTTGGGAGCAAATTACGTTGGTTGTATCTGTTTTTTGCAGTACCATTTCGCTCAATATTTTTCAAGCATAAGGAACCATTCTATATTGTCGAAATAGACGGCGAGCGTCCACATGAGACTGAATTTCTCGCTGAATGGTTGAAGCCAGAAGTGACTCTTTGGATTTCTCTAGGTCGTTCACATGCGGTTCAATTTGAAAAACAGGTTGAAAGTGGTGAGTTCGAAGATTTGGATCGTGCCATTACGCATGAGTTTGCAATGCTTCCTCAGTATACAAAAAAGCAGATTTATATTGATGGTGATATTTACCTAATGACAAAAGCATTGGAGAAAATAAAGAAACATCACAATATTCCAGCAAAGGTTGAAAAATGCTATAAGGCTGATCTTGTCGACTATTCTATTGCTCCGGATGCTACGGATTACATAATTAAAGCAGGAAAGAAAAACATTACGCTTCACTTTGCGACACCTCAACCTCGTGATATTGCCATACAATTAATAATGCTCGAAAAATTATGTGGTTATCTCAAGATTGACTTAAAAACTGATTTTACCAATATGCCTCTGCCGCCAGGTAGAAGTTCGTTTTTCCGTGGAAAAAATGGTCTAAAGCTAATCGATAGCAGTTACAACGCTCACCTAATTAGTGTTGAGTCTATAGTCGAGATGGTAAAATCAATGAAAACGTCGCATAAGTGGCTTATTATTGGTGATATGATTGAGCAGGGTAGTATTGAAGGCGAGGAGCATGCAAAACTTGCAAAGATACTTACAAGTGCAAAGCCGGAACAGATTATATTAATCGGTCGGCGTACGAAAAAATATACTCTTCCCGAAATAGATAAAGAAAAATTCAATGTTGCTGCTTTTGATGATGTAAAGCAAGCTTTGAAATTTATTAAAAAAAATACTACTGGTGGCGAAGTGCTAGTTTTCAAAGGGAGTCAATATCTTGAATGGCTAATTGAAAAGTTGCTAGACGATCCTGCCGATATTCAATACTTGGCTCGTCGCGATGCGGTATACGTAAAACGACGTGAAAAGAGAGGATTAAACTAATGAAAAAGATCTATGTAATTCATGGCTGGACATATACTGTTGAACCTTGGAAAAATACAATTCAGCTCTTAGAACAACAAGGGATTGAAGTTATCATGCTTCATGTTCCAGGACTAACCTCTCCTTCGGATAAAGTATGGGATATCGATCAATACGTTGAGTGGGCGGATAAAAATATTCCAGACGGCGTAATTGCTTTGGGACATAGCAACGGTGGAAGAATCTTATTGAATCTTTTAAGTAAAAATCCTAAGAAGTTAAAGCACGTGATATTACTCGATGCGGCTGGTATTTTTGAAGAATCAAGAAAACGCGATGTTGCGCGTAAGGTATCAAAAATAATGGCACCTCTAAAGCGAATTAAACCTTTACGTAAGGTATATCATAAGCTTTTGGGCGCATCCGACTATGATCGTGCTCCAGAAAACATGAAAAAGACATTAGTAAACATGCTTGAATCTGATAAGAAGTTATCTTTGAAAAACATTTCTACTCCAGTTTCTATCTTATGGGGAAGACAGGATACAGTTACCCCACCTCGTCAAGCCGAAAAAATGCATCAAAGATTAGTGAATAGTACTCTGAAATTCTATGACGATTGGACGCATGCGCCGTATATTTGTGATCCAAAAGGATTAGCGGACGCAATAATAGAGGTCGTGAAGGAAAAGAAATGAAATACTTTCTTGGTCTTTCTAGTACTTATTCTTTTGGTCAGACCATAGGTCATACTTTTGCTTTTGGAAGTGAAATGGACTTGTCGGAACTCAGGGCGTATCTCGCTGCTCATTATGGTGCAACGTATGATCATGTTGGGATATATTCAAATGGACGTTCGGCTCTTACTATGGCGATTAAAGCTGTTGCAAAGCGAGGAGGTAAAGTCGTAGTGACGAGTCTTACTTGCTACGCTGTTGTTCAGGCTGTACGTGCTGCGGGTTGCGTTCCTGTTTTTGCAGATATAGATCCAGAAAAACTTCACTATGGCAAAAAAGAGCTCGAAGCACTTTTACGAGCGGAAAAAAATGTACAAGCCATGATTATACAAAATAATTTAGGCATACCAGTGGATATTGTCGGAATTGAAGAAGTAGCAAAAGCCAACAAGATTTCTATTATAGAAGACCTTGCACATTGCGTAGGTGTAAAATATAGTGATGGTAGAGAAGCTGGTACTGTAGGGCGAGCTACCGTTCTTTCTTTTGGAAAAGGAAAATCTATTGATACTATTACTGGTGGCGCGGTTGTGCTTACCAATCCACTTGATAGTCCGATTATTCAGCCAGAAAAGAAGCCAAAGAAAAGCGACAGCATACGGGCTAGATTTTACCCGGTAATTGCAGCCTTTATTAGGGGCGCATATAAGATTAGTAATAAATTTGGTCGAATATTGACCGGCATTAATGTTAAGACACATCTTATAAAACGCTCAGCTGATGATGATGTTGATTTGCATACTCGTTTGACTTATTGGCAGTGCAAATTAGCATTGCGTCATCTCCAAGCTATTCCACATAACGGAGTAAAGCCAATTCGTGATCATTTCTTTGTGAATGATCGAGAAAGTGTCCTTTATGAGCTAGAAAGGAATGGCTTTATATTTCACGACGTCTGGTACGAAACTCCGGTAGCTCCCGAGCGTTATTTTGAATATGCGGATTTTCATCCAGAATCATGTCCAGTTGCCACGAGAATTTCAACGCAAATTATCAATGTGCCTACTTGGTATCATAGAGATGATTTAGCTCCTGCATTGAAAATTATCCGAAAAGATTTAGTTAATGAAGATGCTATTTCCATTGAGGAAACATTGTCTGAGGACGCAAAAAAGCAAGTATCAGAATCATTAAAGATTGAAAAGAAGCGTCGCCGAGAAAAAAGAAAGATTAACAAGAAAAAGAACCCACGAAACAGGTTTTATAAAATTGCTGAAAATGGTTCAAGTGCGAATCAGAGTGACGATGAAGCAAATGAAAAACAAGAAGAGGGGGAAGATGGTACACTTTTCGGAAAGAGCGATTTATTTTCTGACAATCCCGGAATGATTGTGAGTACAGGGAATACACGTCAGAATAAAACTGCAAAAGATAAGATAAAAAAGGCTGCACTTGCTTCTTCTAAAAAAGGCAAAGAACTTAAAAAATCTGTTTTGCAAAAGGCTGGGAAAGCCATGGAAAAAGCTACTGAGCAGAGAGCGAAACAGCAGAAAGAAAAGGCGAAGTCAAAGGTGAAATCACTGCAGGAACGTCGTGTGGAGAGCTTGGTCGACCTGGATGAAAAGGAACGTTTAAATAGGGAAAACGGTGATTCTTGGTGGCTTGAGGATGGCGAAGAGAGAAAAGTGAAATTATATCAGAATAATCAAGCTAAAGACAATTATTATACTCAATTGAAGCAGGAAAAGAATTTTGCTTTTGCAAAGAAAGAAATACGATCAGAGAAGACGGAAATTGATCCATTGACAGGAATGAAAGTTGCGTCTAGAAAAATATCTGAGAGAGAAAAAATAATTGAAGAACGCAAAGGCGGGCATTATAATGGAGGTTCAAACAGTGTCATTTAAGTTATTCCTTGGACAAGCTTCAAACTATAAAGCGAGAGATGTATTAAGGCATACCTTTTCTTTTGCTACAAAACAAAGCGCTACTAGACTGGAGGAATTTCTTGCTAAAAAATATAATACAACCTCTGATAGGGTTATATTAATGAACAATGGACGCTCTGCTATTGCAGCCGGTTTGAAACTGTGTGTCCCGAAGGGATCAGAAGTAATTATCAATGGTTTTACTTGCTATGCAGTTTTGCAAGCTGTTGAAAAAGCCCATTGTAAACCAATCTATGCAGACATTAATGAGAAAACGTTGAATTTCGATAAAAAAACACTCGAAAAAGTACTTGAAAAACATCCCAAGGTGAAAGCTATTATTATTCAAAATACATTAGGTATAAGTGTTAATATTTCTGAAATTGAGCTTTTTGCTAAAAAACATAATTTAGTAATTATCGAAGATTTAGCTCATTGTGCTGGCATGAAATATCTTGACGACGGCCGAGAAATAGGTTCGGTCGGAGCCGTGTCGGCTTTATCATTTGGGAAAGGTAAATCTCTGGATGCGATTACTGGCGGTGCACTCATTGTGAATGATCGGAATTTGCCATTACCGAAAAAAGCTACAAAGCATCCAAAACTGTCTGATAGCTTGAGAGCTAGATGGTATCCACTTCTAGCGGCAATTGGGCGTGGAATGTCTCGAATTCGCCTGCAGAAATATTGGTATGGTCCACTAATTAAGATGCATTTTATTGAGCGTGCCGTAGATGCAAAACTAAGTTTTGAGCAGCGTCCGACATACTGGCAAGACAAATTGATTTTGAAGCAATTAGAAAAAATAGGGAATAATCCGATCCCAATTAGAACACACTTATATGTAAACAATAGAAATGAATTGCTCGATAAACTGGAAAAAAATGGATATAATTTCCGTGAAATTTGGTATGATGTGCCAGTCTCGCCGATTCGTTATTATAAGAAGCTAAATTTTCCAGAAAATGAGTGTCCGGTGGCAACTAAGGTGTCTGCTGAAATAATTAACATTCCTACATATTATGAGAAAAATAAGCTTAGCGGCGCCCTGCAAATCATCAAGGAGTATGAGAAATGATTTTTGAATCGAAAAACTTCCTCCAGTCAGAGGCATGGAAAAAGACTAATGAATTAATTGGTCATAAAGTTTTCATGGAGAAAATAGGCAAAAATGGTTCGGCCTTGATGATTGTAAAAAACGCCAAACGAGGTCGCTATATGGAAATACCTGGAGGTCCTCTAATTAGTTGGAAGGATGAGGAGGAGGTAAGGTTAGCAAAGGAGCGAATTGTGCGGGTTGCCAAAGAAAACCACTGTGTATTTATTCGATTGCGACCGATGTTATTAGCAAATTGTGTGAATTTGAATACCTTGAAAAGCATCGGTGGGAAAAAATCACCAATGCATTTGGCTGCCGAGCACACGGTGATCCTTGATCTTACAAAAGATGAAGGTTCTATTCTGGCGGAGATGCGAAGGCAGACTCGTTACGAAGTGCGTCGCTCTGAAAAACTTGGCATAAAAGTCGAGAGCGGCAATTCAGAAGAATTATTTAGAGAATTCCATGCGGTTCAAAAAGCGACTGCGCTGCGTCAGCATTTTGTTCCGCCAGATTTAGATACATTACTGTCTGAGAGAAAGGCTTTTGGCAAAAATATTCAAATTTATGTTGCCAAGACATCCGAGGGTGAGCCAATTGCCTACGGACTGATATTGATCGATGGTGACGAAGGTGATTATTACGAAGCTGCAAGTACAGATTTGAATCACAAGCTACCAGGCGCTTATGCTCTACAATGGCAGGTTATTAAGGATCTCAAGAAGAAAGGCATAAAAAAATATAATCTCTGGGGGATTGCACCCCCGAATCAGCCAAGCCATCGATATGCCGGAGTTACCACGTTTAAGACGGGATTTGGAGGAGAAGTTGTGACTTTTGTGCCAGCTCACGATATTATTATAAATAAAATCAAATATGTTCCAGACTTTTTCGTTGAAATTATACGCAAAAAAAGGAGACATCTTTAATGAGAAAAATTGAAATCATCGACGCGGAATCGCGTGAGGAATGGGACAAGTTTGTTACATCACACACCGAGGCAAATTTTCTCCAATCTTGGGACTTTTACGAATTTCATAAAGATCGTGGAAACGCTATCGTGCGTCGTATTGCAAAAGATGGCAATAAGATTGTCGGTGCTTATGCCGGCGTTGTCGAGCCAGCAAAACGTGGAAGACATCTTGCAATTGCTGGTGGACCTATTCTTGACTGGTCTGATAAAAGCTTAGTGAAATTTGTTTTTGATGATATTAAAAATGCGGGGAAGAAAAACAATTGTATTTTTGTGCGTGTACGTCCTCAGCTCGAAAGAGATGAGAAAGCATTTCGGCTATTTTCAAAGCTTGGCCTAAAAAAAGCACCAACGTTTCTTTCGGTCGAGTATGCGGCGGTACTAGATTTAAATAAAAGTGAAGAAGAAATTGTAAAAGGAATGCACCGGAGAATTCGCTATGCGGTAAATAATGCTAGAAACAAGGGCTTTACTATCGAAAAATCTCAAGACCCGAAGGATATTCATGAATTTTATCAGATTGAATTAGCGACTGCGAAACGACAATCCTTCGTCGCGTTTTCTGAAGAATATCTTACGAAACAGTTTTCTGCTTTTGCAAAAAATGACGAAGCTGTGCTCTATACGGCAAAGTATAATGGCGAGATTTTGGCGCAAAATTTCATGATTTTTTATGGTAACGAAGCTTCGTATCATTATGCAGTTTCTACGGAGCTTGGCACAAAAATGTCTGGTTCGCCGATCCTTCATGTCGAGGCTATGCGTGATGCGCGAGCGCGTGGAATCAAACGATATAATTTATGGGGAATTGTTGGTGAAGATGAGAAGAACCATCGATTTTATGGCGTGTCTTTCTTTAAGAGAGGTTTTGGTGGTGATGAAGTGAAATATCTTCCAGCGCATGATATGATTATTGCTCCAATAAAGTATCAAAAAACTAAACTGATTGAAACTGTTCGAAAGAAGATCCGCCGAACCTAAATGTAAAATATGGTATAATAAGCGTTAACATAACCCTGAAAGGAACTTAAATGGCAAAAAATATATCGAAGAAGACGAAAAAGAAAAACATACAATTAATCGAAATGGTTTTTTCGTTGGTAACTGGAATAATTGCTATTGGAGCTGGTGGATTTGGAATTTTTACAGGTATTAACGATATTTCCGTTTTATCATTAATTGCTGGCAATGTTATTCTTGCACTTTCCGTAATTGACTTCATCTCTCTATTTAGGACAAGATGCACTGGTGGTAGATTCGCATTTTCATTACTAAAAGCAGGCTCAGAACTTCTAATTGCGATTTTTATGCTTATAAATAATGCAAATGGAATGACTTGGCCACTTACTCTTCTGTCTGTCTATATGATAGGGCAAGGAGTCTTGCAAATTTTAAGCGCTCTTGCTTTTATTGCTAATAAAACAGAAAGATTCTTTTGGATTATATGCGGCGCTATTGGGGATATTCTTGGTATTATTGCATTAAATTCTGGTGCATTAGCGGATAAAACATCTTTCTTCAGAGTTTTTTCAATTTATCTAGTAATTTATGGTGTAACTAGCATCGTATCTTTAGTTTACAAGGCTAAGGAATAAGAGTATAATAAGCTCTCAAGGAGTACTATGAATTATAAAACACCTACAAAGGCAATCATTACCGATGCTGGCTTTGCGAGCCGCTATTTGCCTATTACGAAGATTATTCCAAAAGCTATGTTACCTCTAGGAAATCGTCCTATCATGCAGCTTGTTGTTGAAGAATGCATTGACGCGGGAATTGAAGAGATTATTATCGTAGCCACGCCTGAAGGCAGAGAGATCTATGATGAATATTTTCATGGAAAATGTGAAAAAATCGAGGAGTTGCTAACGAAGCAAGGAAAGGTTGAACGTTTTGAACCTGTAAAGAAAGTTTTGAATTTTCCTAAAATTACTGTCATTGAGCAGGACCAGAGTCTTCCTTATGGAAATGGTTCACCTGTTGCTTCTGCACGCGAATTCATCAATGACGATGAGGCTTTCATCGTTGCCTACTCTGACGATGTCGTATTTGGTGCTAGCGCAGTAAAAGATTTGATCGAAGCTCATAATAATCACCCAGATGCAATGGCTATCATTGCTGCACAGGAAATGCCACATGAAGAAATGAGCAAGTATGGTGCTATTAGCTTGAAAGATGAAGCATCGATGACACTTAGAGATATTATTGAGAAGTCAGATAATGCACCCAGTAATCTTGCATCCTATGGACGTTATTTATTAACTCCAGAAGTGTTTAAGTATCTCGACCCAGAAAATACTGGAAAAGATGGTGAACTTTGGACTGTCGATGCTATTACAAGAATTGCTGAGACTGGGAATGTCTATGTGGAAAAGACTAAGGGAACATGGATGACTACAGGCGATCCAAAGAATTATTTCTTGTCTCATTTAAAGTACGTTAAGGAATACGAAGATTATTACGAAGAAATTAAGAAATTTGTCAACGAATAATCATGGTTAAAGAGGAAGAGCAAAAAAATAATGATCAGCCGCTTACAACGGCTGATTTTGTACACTTGCATAACCATACGCATTATTCTCTCCTTGATGGATTGACAAAAGTGCCTGACCTTGTTGATTTTGTAAAAACTTCTGGTATGGAAGCTGTCGCAGTTACTGACCATGGCACGATGTGTGGCCTCGTTGAGCTATATAAAACTTGTAACGATGCCTCGATCAAGCCGATTTTAGGTCTGGAAGCCTACGTTGCTGCTCGTGGACGCAAAGACAAAGAAGCATCGCGCGATAAGGAACGCTTCCATATTACACTTCTTGCTATGAATAATAAAGGATATGAGAATCTTTGTCGCATGATGACTCTAGCTGAGACAGAAGGTACTTACTACAAGCCTCGTATTGATCATGAACTGATGGAACAATATAACGAGGGCATTATTTGTTTGTCTGGATGTGCTTCGTCAGAGATATCTGTGAGATTAAAAGATGGTGATGAAAAGGGTGCCAGAGAGCTCGTTGATTGGTATGCGAATGTTTTTAAGAATAGATTTTATCTTGAGATGCAGGACCATGGTCATCCAGATTCGCCAACACATTGGGACATTCAGAAGAAGGTAAATGAGGGGCTTCAAAAAATTGCAAAAGATACTGGTTTGCCACTAGTTGTAACTTGTGATGGACACTATCTCAAACACGAAGACCAAGATGCACATGAAATTTTACTTTGCGTAGGTACAGCGGCAAATTTAAATGATTCGAACAGGATGTCCTTGAAGGATTTTGAGCTTCACGTCATTCCACCTCAAGATATTATCAAAAGATGGGGGAAAGATTTTCCAGATGCCATTCGCAATACGAAAAGAATTGCCGAAAGATGCAATGTCGATCTTCAGTTGGGACGAATTTTAATTCCAAAATTCCCAGGAATTCCAGAGGGAGATGATGAAAAATCATATCTAGATAAGCTGGTGTTTCGTGGACTAGTATTTCGCTATGGCGGGAAAACAGAGGAAGAAGCAAAAGATCTATCTGTGGAACAATGTAGAAAAATATTGAGTGAGACAGGACGAAAAGATGTCCTAGACAGAATCGATTATGAGCTAAAAGTCGTCGATAATATGGGATATAACGGCTATTTCTTGATTGTCCAGGACTTTATTAACTGGGGTAAGAAAAAGCGTATCGTATATGGCCCAGGCCGTGGATCGGCGGCGGGTGCAATTTTGGCTTATGCGCTCCGTATTACCGAGTTGGATCCATTGAAATACGATCTACTTTTCGAAAGATTTTTGAACCCAGATCGTATCTCAATGCCTGATATTGATACAGATATCCAGGATACACGTCGCGATGAGGTGATTCAATATTGTACCGAAAAATATGGGCGTGGACGCGTCTCAAATATTGTCACATTCGGTAAAATGATGGCAAAAAATGCCGTGCGTGATGTTGCACGTGTCCTCGAAGTGCCTTATGCCGAATCTGATAGAATTGCGAAATTAGTACCAGATCCCGTAATGGGGCATCACGTCCATCTTCAGGATGCAATTAAAGATGTGCCAGATTTGAAAAATGAATATGAACATAATCCGACTGCAAAGGAAGTAATTGATTTCGCATCACAGCTCGAGGGCACAATTCGTTCGCACGGCGTTCATGCCTGTGGCGTCATTATTGCTCCAGATGATCTAGTGAAGTTTCTTCCGCTTGAGGTGGCACGAAAGAAGGGTGTCGACGGTGAAGAGGTATTAGCTGCACAATTCCCAATGAACCAAGTTGAAGAATTAGGCCTTCTTAAAATGGACTTTCTTGGCCTATCGAACTTATCCGTCATCAATAATGCTTTACGCATGATTCGCAAAGTTTACGGAAATGACCTCGATATGTACTCGGTGCCATTAGATGATAAGGAGACGTATGAGTTACTACAAAGAGCGGAGACGACTGGTGTTTTCCAGCTTGAGTCTGCTGGAATGAAACGTTATCTAAAGGATTTGAAAGCATCTTGTTTTGAGGATATTATCGCTATGGTAGCCCTATATCGTCCAGGACCGATGCAATTTATTGATAGCTTCATTAAGCGAAAACATGGAAAAGAAAAAATAACATATCTTCATCCTGGGCTTGAAAATTCCCTCAAATCGACTTATGGAATTATGATCTACCAGGAGCAGTTCATGCAGATTTCGCGCGAATGGTGTGGTTTCACTGGCGGTGAATCTGATACTTTGCGTAAGGCCGTCGGTAAGAAAAAAGTGAAGCTTATGGAAGAGCTTAAACCGAAATTTATCAAGGGAGCAGTCGAAGTAGGTGGCGCAACTGAGGAAATCGCTGAAACATTTTGGGCGCAACTACTTGATTTTGCAAACTATTGTTTCAACAAGTCGCATGCCGCTTGCTATGCTCTAATTGCCTATTGGACAGCATATCTAAAAGCGCATTATCCAGATGCTTTCATGGCGGCATTAATGACGTCCGATATGCGTTGGACTGACCGTCTTGCAATTGAGATGTCTGAATGTAAAAAGATGGGGCTAAAGGTGCTCGGACCTGATATTAATGAATCCTATGGTGATTTTGCTATTGTTAAAGATCAGAATACAATTCGCTTCGGTCTATCTGGTATTAAAAGCATGGGAAAAGCGCTCGTTGAAGAAGAGGTACTACCAGAACGTGACAAAAATGGCCCATTTACGTCCGTGTGTGATTTTGCAAAAAGGGTAAATTCGTCGAAATTCAATAAGAGATCTTGGGAAGCGGCGATAAAAACTGGTGCTTTTGATAGGTTCGCTGATAGGTCCGATTTGCTATTTAACCTCGAGGCTATTCAAGCTTTTGGTACGAAATGCCAAAAAGATTTGACATCTGGTCAAACGGACCTTTTTGGTGCTTTTGGAGAGGCTGGTGCTATTCCAGAGCCAGAATTAAAATCTGCCCCTATGAAAGCATCAGAAAAAGAACAGCTTCTCTGGGAAAGAGATCTGATGGGGTTATATCTTTCGGCCCATCCTTTAGATAAATATGATGTGTATTTTAATGAAAATACACACCCCATGGATCTTATCTCGACTGAAAATGACGGCAAAGTAGTCACGGTAGGCGGAATTATTACTGATGTCAGGACGATTCTGACAAAATCTGGTACTAAAATGGCGTTCGTAAAGATTGAAAATAAGGTGTCTGATACCGAGATTATTGTATTTCCTTCAATTTTTGAACAATATGGCGGAAAATTGGTGCAAGATAATGTGATTAAAGTTACAGGTAGAGTTAATGCAAGAGACAAAAATGGAAACATTACTCCTGAAGCGAAGGTGTTAGCAGAGCAAATTGAGGTAATTTCGGATGAATTTCTAGAAAATTATCAAAGTACGGGTCAAAAACTTGCCGCTCCAGTGCTTGCTCCACAGACGAAGAGAAATTACGGCAGTAAGAGTAAGGTTTCGGCCGAAAACGTCTCAAATGGCCGTTCTGGCGGCTCAGGCGTGAAATTTGACTCAAGAAATGGCTCAAAAAACAATTATGAGGCTAATGCTACCCCTGTTGTGCCAAATACGCCGCCGAAAGACCCGAGAAAAGAACGCTTATATTGTCTAATAAAGGACCCGAATAATACAGAAGTACTATCCGAGATTAAACATCTTTGTGATTTAAACCCGGGCATGAAAGAAGTAGTTTTAGTTTTAGAGGAAAATTCCGACAAAACGCCACTAAAAATGCCGTTTAAGATTGAATTATCAGATGAGCTGTTAGTTTCTTTGACGAAGTTATTAGGTGATGAGCAGGTCAAAGTTGCGTAGCTAGACTTGCCCTCTTTTGTAAAAGTGTTATAATTTAAGTATGGAAATAGTGTTATCCCTACACAATATCCGTTCAGTCTACAATGTGGGCGCTATTCTTAGGACGGCTGAAGGATTGGGGATAAATCATGTTGTATGTTCTGGATATACTCCTTGTGCTCTTGATCCGAATGCTTTACCTCATGTATCTGACAAAATTGCACGCCAGATTGAAAAGACAGCACTTGGTGCGGAGAAGTTAGTTGATTTGCGTTGGTGTGAAGATCCGAGGATATTTTATCAATCTTATAAAGACAAAGGATATCAAATTATCGGTCTTGAAAATCGGATTGATGATGGAAGGAAGTTCACGTTAGGCTCACCTGCACTTTTGAATAGATTACGAGATAAGGCAGTATTGATTCTTGGAGAAGAAGTCCAAGGCATTGACAAAAGTCTATATGATTTAGTAGATTTGTTTATCGAAATTCCGATGGTGGGGAAAAAGGAATCTTTCAATGTCTCGGTTGCAGCTGGTATTGCTCTGTATGCCTTGAAAACTGCATTTTGATTGGGGGATAATATCCGGTGGGAAACAACGCAGAAAAAACACGATATTATGCTTGTATAGATTTGAAATCATTTTATGCTTCTGTTGAATGTGTTGAAAGAGGACTAGATCCTTTAAGAGCTGATTTGGTAGTGGCTGATGTGAAACGAACGAGGGGGACAGTATGCCTTGCAGTATCGCCATCACTGAAAGAAAAAGGCGTCAAGAATCGATGTCGACTTTTTCAAATTCCGAACAAAATACTCGATAAAACCATTATCGCTCCACCTAGGATGCAAAAATATATTGATTATTCAGCTCGAATATATGGCGTCTATTTGAATTACATTTCAAAAGATGATATATTTCCTTATTCTGTTGACGAGGTTTTTATTGATCTTACAAGCTATCTCAAGCTATACAAGAAGACACCTCGGGAGATGGTTAAATTTTTGATGGATGAAGTATGTAACAAAATCGGTGTTAGAGCGACAGCAGGTGTTGGAACGAATATGTATCTTGCAAAAATTGCGCTAGATATTCTTGCAAAGCATTCGGATGATTATATTGGCGAGCTGACAGAAGCGACGTTTAAGGCGAAATTATGGGATTACACTCCGATATCGGATTTTTGGAGGATTGGTCCGGGCACTGCGAAAAAATTGGCCGATCACCGAATTTTTACGATGCATGATATAGCCATAGCGGATAAAAATATACTTTACCAAGTGTTTGGTATAGATGCAGAATTACTGATTGATCATGCATGGGGTCGTGAGCCAGTGACGATTGCAGATGTAAAAAAATATAAGCCAAAAAGCCAAAGCATTTCACAAGGTCAAGTTCTACCCAGGGACTACAATGCTGATGAGACAGCTTTGGTAGTTCGAGAAATGATGCGGGATATAATGTTACGTTGCACAAAAGAAAATAAATCTGCTACCTCAGTATCTTTGACGATAGTGCCGAGTTATAAAGAAAAATTGAAGGATTTTAGCGAGTATGAATTACGCAAGTCCGAAAATTACTTATCAGGCTCTATGCAACTAAATGGAGATCCGATCAAGGTGGTTTCTGCGCTTTTTGATAAGATTGTAGATAAAGAATTATCGTATAGACGAATCTATCTTAATCTTGGAAAACTATCTGATAAAGCGGATAAGATATTGGTTCAAAAACATATGTTTAACGAGCTATTTCCAGAGGAAAAAAATAGGCAGAAGATGATGGACGAAAACGAAAAAATTGAAGATGCTATCATTAAAATTCGTGAAAAACATGGAAAATCTGCCATCATGACAGCGGAGGATCTTGAGGAGGCTGGAACAACTATAGCACGTAATAAAATGATTGGAGGACATCAAGCAAATGTCTAATTTGAATAAAATGTCGCTCGGTAAAATGCCGATTTCGCAAAGAGCGAAACAATTTTTGCCATTTTCTAGCCTAAATGGTCTAGAAGATGCATATCTGAAAAAAGAGTGGGAAATAGAATCAAGACAAAAGATGAAAGACAGAATTTGGAAAATCGAGAATGACGAGTGAATTTTTGCCTAATATACCCAATTATAGTATAATAGTAGAAATTAATCGTGTGGAATAGGTAAAAAGAGGAAAACATGGATCGTTATAATCCGCAAAAAATAGAGAAAAAATGGCAAGATAAATGGGAGAAAGAGGAGACTTTTCGTGCTGTGTCGGAAGGCAATGTTTTGCCTGAAAATCCTGATGCTCCAAAGATGTTTTTGGCGGAAATGTTCCCTTATCCATCCGGTGCAGGATTACATGTAGGCCACGTGCGTAATTTTACCATTGTAGATGTTTTGGCTCGATTCTACACGCAACAGCAAATGAATGTGCTTCGTCCATTTGGCTATGATACTTTTGGCTTGCCGGCTGAAAATTACGCTATAAAGACTGGCATTTCTCCACAAGAAGCGACGAAGACGAATATTGCTAATTTCCGCAAACAATTAAAGCGTCTTGGTTATGCGATTGATTGGTCACGCGAAATAAATACATCTGACCCAGAATATTACCGTTGGACTCAATGGTGCTTCTTGCAACTCTACAAAAAGGGTCTTGCTTATCGCAAAGAGAGTTATCAGTGGTGGTGTCCTGTAGATCAGACTGTACTTGCGAACGAACAGGTAGAAAATGGCTGTTGTTGGCGCTGTGGTCATGAAGTCGAAAAGAAGAATATGAAACAGTGGTTTTTCAAAATTACTGATTATGCCGATGAATTATTAGCTGATATTGACGGACTAAATTGGCCTGAAAAGATCAAGACAATGCAGAGAAACTGGATTGGCAGAAGTGAAGGCGCTGAAATTGAATTCGAAGTCGATGGATTCGAAAAGACCTATATTAAGGTTTTCACTACGCGTCCAGACACGGTTTTCGGGGCGACTTTCCTTGTGCTTGCGCCTGAGCATCAAATGATAAAAGATCTAGTCAATGATAAGACTCGTGCTGAGGTGGAAAAGTATCAGTCAAATGCTCTTAAAAAGTCCGAAATTGAACGTCAAGAGAACAAAGAAAAAACAGGTGTTTTCACAGGATCATATGTAATAAATCCTGCGACTGGAGAGAAAATCCCTGTTTGGGTATCTGACTATGTCTTAATGGGCTATGGTGAAGGTGCAATTATGGCTGTCCCTGCGCATGACGAGCGTGATTACGATTTCGCGACTAAATTTGAGCTTCCAATAAAAGAAGTAATTGAAAAACCAGAGAACATTTCAGATGATGATAAATGCTATCATGGTGAAGGAAAACTAATTAATTCTGGACACTTAAATGGTACGGATTCTTCCGAAGCGCGAGAATTGGTAGTAAATTGGCTTTCGCAACAGGGCGTCGGAAAGCAAAGAGTTACATACAAGATGCGTGATTGGCTAATATCTCGTCAACGATACTGGGGTTGTCCTATTCCAATTGCTTATGACGAAGACGGAAATGAATATCCAATTCCTGAAGATCAGCTTCCAGTTATGATCCCAGAGGTAGAAGATTATAAGCCTGATAATACGGGTCGAAGTGCTCTTGCTAAGGCAGAAGATTGGCTCCATTTTGAGATGGAAGTTGAGGACAAAAATACTGGCAAAAAAGTCAAGAAGAAATTACTACGTGAAACTGATACGTTAGACGGATATGCATGCTCTTCTTGGTATCTTTGGCGCTATACCTCTCCGTCCAATAAAGGCGCAGCTTGGGACAAGGATGCAATATCGTACTGGGCTCCGACAGATGTTTATGTTGGCGCGGATCATGCTGTCGCGCATCTTCTTTATATCAGATTTTGGTGTAAATTCTTTGCCGATGAAGGCTATCTTCCATTTCGTGAGCCAGTGAAAACTTTGCTTTATAACGGGTATATCAATGCCCCAGACGGCAAGAAAATGAGTAAAAGCAAGGGTAATGTGATCGACCCACTTGATGTTATTGATCAAGGATACGGAGCTGATACACTGCGTACATACGAAATGTTTATCGGGCCGTATGACCAAGATGCTGCATGGGATCCAAAATCTGTCGGTGGCGTTTATCGATTCTTGAATCGTTGCTGGACTCTTTGTTTTGATGAAAATTTGCAAGATAAGAATGCAAGTAACGAGAAAAATCGCCTTATCCGTCATAAAACCATTAAAAAGGTATCTGATGATATCTATAGACACAATTTCAATACTGCAGTCTCTTCACTGATGGAATATGTCAACGTACTTTACAAAGAAAAAGCGTCAATTGAGGATATTATTACGCTCGCGAAATTGATCAAACCATTTGCTCCTCATCTAGCTTGTGAAATGCTGGAAAAAATGGAATCTGATGACGTTTGGCCAACTTGGGAAGAAAAATATCTTGTGTCTGATGACGTTGAAGTGGTAGTGCAGGTCAATGGTAAACTACGTGCAAAACTCTCTGTAAGCAAAGATGACCTTGAAGATCAAGCAAAGATAGAAAAACTTGCGCTTTCGGATGATAATGTTAAGAAATACGTCGCTGATAATATGAAGAAGATTATTTTCGTGAAGCAAGCAAAGCTTATAAATATCGTTGCCTAAATTCACTACCATTACATACGCATTGGATGTATGCGACGGCTGCGTCTATGATATTACCGACACGTTGATAAACGATGACTATTTGATGCTACTATCAAAGAAGAATGCGATTGATGAAGCTTTGAATCTGTAAAATTAAAGGCGTGTTTTATCACGCCTTTTTAATTAGGCTGGATTTCACTTGTCAGAATACGATTTTTGTGATAAACTAATACAAATTTATATTATTAAACGGAGCATAAAATGCCTGAACCTAAAAAACAGAGTAGTGCTCGTAAGACCGGACTACGCCGTAGCCACTTACGTTTGAAACTTGCTCGTGCAGTTAACAAAAAATCGCCTGTCAAGGCTTTTGAAACGAAGAAATCAACTCCTCGTCTAAAGGTTAAAACTACACGCCCTGCAGTAAAAGCTACTAAAAAATCAACTAAATCAGTAAAGAAGAGTAAATAATGGCAAGTAATCGGCACCTCGGTAGAATTATTTCGCTACAAAGCTTGTATGAATACGAGTTTCGCGAGAAGGCGGGCGATACAGAAGCCGATCTTAATACTATTATTGCTAAAAACATTGAGCCATACGAAAAAGCTCTCGGAGATACAGAGTTTGTATATCAGTTAACAACTGGTGTAATGGAAAAAGCTAAATCTCTCGACGAAGATCTAAAACCATTGGCTCCAGAATGGCCAATTAGTTCAATTGCGGCGATCGATAGAAATGTCCTTCGCATAGGACTTTTTGAGCTAAAATATTGCGGAGATAAGGTTCCGCCAAAGGTTGCTATTAACGAAGCTGTGGAACTTGCAAAAGCGTTCGGTTCCGAGAATTCGTCAAGATTTATTAATGGAGTGCTTGGGACTGCATTTCGACAGATAAATCCGGAAGCTGCCACTAAGGATAATAATGAAATATCAATCAAAACAGAAGACGGGCAAAGAGCAGAAGCAGACGATAAAGCGGCAATCGATAAATCAGAAGCCTAATCAGACGAATCAGCTAAGTAGATCTGCTAGAATAAACTACAAAAAACCTGATTTAACCTATCGTAGTCCGAAAGGTACCCTAAAGATTCCAGAGGCGCTACCTACAAAGGAGTATAAAGAATCAGCTTTTTCTCGTATTTTTCATAAAAAACCGGCAATTCAAGAAATTGTTCGTGAGCCAACTTCTGGTGGTATTGTTTTTCGTATGACTCCAGACCAACACGATATTGAGATTTTACTGATTCAAGATTCAAAAAATCGATGGACTATTCCAAAAGGGCACATTGAGCCTGGTGAAACAGCGAAGCAAACTGCGATTCGTGAGATAGGAGAAGAGTCTGGGCTTCATCATGTGCGCGTTCTAACTTGGCTTGGGAAAATACATTTCAAATATCGCCGCCAGGATAAGCTAGTATTAATGACGACACAAATTTATTTAGTTCGCGCTTTAGATAACCATGAAAAGCCGCAAAAAGAGAAGTGGATGAATGGCATTAAATGGTTCAAATTCAGTGATGCTATTGACGCGGTAGAATATGAAGACATCGAAAAATTAATGCTCATTGCACGAAAAAAGATTCGTTCAGGTGAATTTTAACGTCGTATACCGGCTACACAATATTTATCTTGAAGGAGGAAAATGAATAGAGAAGAAAAAGATTTATATCAGAAGTTTGCAAAAGAAAAGCTAGGTTTTGAGTTTAATAATATTGAGCTTTTAATTACGGCTTTGACACACCGAAGCTATATAAATGAGCACAAAAATGCAAAAATCGAACATAATGAACGTCTGGAATTTCTTGGCGATGCGGTGCTAGAACTAGTTTCTTCAGACTTTCTGTTTAAGAATTATAAAGAGCCAGAAGGAATCATGACGGCATGGCGAAGTGCGCTTGTACGAACAGAATCTATTGGCGCAGCAGGTGAGGCTTTGGGATATGAACCTCTAGTCAGACTCTCTCATGGAGAAAAAATGGATTCGGCAAGAGCGCATGCCGTCATTCTAGCCGATTGTTTTGAAGCCGTGATTGGTGCAATCTACCTTGATCAAGGATACGATGAAGCGAAGAAATTCATAGAGAAACACATTCTAGTGAAAATTGACCAAATTTTAGACGATGAATCTTGGCGCGATCCAAAGTCCTATTTCCAGGAGCTTGCGCAGCACTATGATGGGATTACCCCACTTTACCAGGTTATAAAGGAAGAAGGACCGGATCATGATAAGGTGTTTACTGTTGGAGCATATGTAGGTCGACAGTTAAAAGGCGTTGGAAGTGGTTATTCAAAGCAAGAAGCGCAAGGCGAAGCCGCAAGAGAAGGCGTCAAAAAATACCGCGCGGAGCACCCAAAGCAAGCATAGTATAGCGAAATGGATGCAACACTAAAAAGCCTAAACATTGACTTTTAGGCTAAAGTGTGGTATATTGTAGAGATAAGATTGCGTATCTTATCTCTTTTCTGCTATACAGAAATTAGAGATATAGCAATTCTAGTAGCTTAAAATTTTATTTCCAAAGGAAGGGGGATATTCCTATGCAAAATCCTTATTGTTACCTGTCAGACGATTGTCGAACTGTTGTCGTTTTCGAGGGGGAAAGAGAAGAACAATACACTGTTGACGAGTTTGTAGAAATCTATGGTGAGGAATCGTTACCATCTAGCGATTCATTTCGTAGTAAAGTTGTTATAACAGATGAAATTCTTGAAGAGATGTGCAGAGCTGAAGAAGATGCTTGTAATAATTATTACGAAATAATGAATGAATTTTTAAATTCGATTGGGTATTATCTTGGTTTCAAAAAACTTGTAGAAAACTATGACGATGCGCCTGATAAGGAGAGATCTAAATCTGGAGCGATAATTGTCGAAAAATATGGAGTACCAATTAGAAACATTGATCAAGAGTTGCAAAACAAAAGAGAACACTGTTGGCATTTATTTAGAGAGTTAAATAACGCTGCCGAAGCACTTGGAATTTCGCCAATAGGTGAAAGTGCTATAGGTGATTTGGAAGACACCTCGAGGCGTGATTCTGTCAGAAGATCGGCGAAGCGTGCTTGTCTTTCTCATGAATTAGTCTCTTTAGAACAGTTGCTTCAGAGGAGATTATTGCGTGAAAATTCCGCATCTGAAAGGGGAAAATTGGATGAATAATAAAACTATATTTTGGATACTTGCAGAACGACTAGAGAATCAAAAATATAAAAAGGTGAAGGACGATTTTGATTTGGTTCGAGAAAGAGGAAAAAGTAATTATGCTAACTCGAAGATTAAATATTTGTATAATTTCGATATTAATCAGGTACAGGTTGATATTGATATGAGCAAAAATTTAATAATCAAAGGAAGAAAAAGATATACTAATGGATTGAGCTATAATATCTCGATACTCGTAATTCTAACGTTGGTAATTATAGCTAGCGTAGTATGTGTTATTTATCTGCCAGAATATAAACTTCTCGCATGGATTATCTTCTGCGCTTCTTTGATTTGTTCGATACATTTTTTCTTTAGTGTAATATCTATAGAGAAATATTTCTCGTATTTTTTCACAATGTATTATGAATTAGGAGAAAAAGAAGAACTTTTCAATGAAATGACGAGCGGAAAATTACCTTAGCCTTTGGAGATAAGCTCATTGCCACCCGTTATCTGGGTGGCTTTTTCTTGCAAAATATTGGAAGACAGTGTATAATATAAAAGTTATTTAATTTTAAGGAGAAAAATGCTAGCGATTCGTTTGCAGCGTAATGGCCGAGCACACTACCCTGTGTATCGGATAGTCGTCCAAGAAGCGCAGCGTCACCCTCTTTCGGGACGCATTGTGGCTGAGGCCGGTTCATATAATCCTCATACCAAGAAAATCGTTCTTGATAAAGAGGTGATTGAAAAATACTTAAAAAATGGTGCGCAGCCTAGCACCCGCGTTATTCGCATCTTGAAGGCAGAAAAAATTGCTCTTCCAAAATGGGTGAAAGAAGCATCAAAGAAGACTTCTGTAGCTAAACATGCTGATAAGCTTCGCAAGAATCAGCCAAAGGAAGAGGCTCCAGCTGACGCCCCAGCTGATACCGCTGAAGAAAAACCAGCTGAAGGATAATTAGCTGCTTTTACTAAAATACCCCTATAGAGTTGGGGTATTTTTGTTTTCAATATTTTTTGCTTGTGGTATAATTAAAGTACTTAACAATTAATTCGGAGAAAGATATGTCAACTATTGACCAGCAATTCGTTGAATACATAGTAAAAACACTTGTGAATAATCCTGATAAGGTGGAAGTCGAACGTACGATAGACGAAAAAGGAGTTTTGCTTCAGCTAACTGTTGACCCAGAAGATGTCGGACGCGTAATTGGACGACGTGGAGCTACAGCTCAGTCACTTCGTACGTTGCTTCGCGCTCTTGGAACGAAGAATGATGCACATTATAATCTTAAGATCACAAATGATGGCGCTGCCCCTCGTCGTGATGCTGACCCGAAGTCTGAGTCTAGCAAAAATGAAGAGCCGGTATCTTCTGATGCGTCAGATAATGAATCATCTTCTTCTGATACTTCGTCCGATGAAGATACTTTTGGTGGTAATGATTTTGACGATAGTACTTCAGAACTCGCCGAAAAGACCCGTGCTGAATTGGCTGATATGGATGATTTGGATATCTAATCTACTATTGACAATTTATTCCGTTTGTGCTATAATTAGATAGTAGGTTTAAGAGAGCGAATCTCTTATAGGCTAAGGACATTAAGAAGACTGTGGAAGTCTCTGATGTCCTTTTTTGTTATGGAGGGATTATATGATGACAAGGGGAAAAAGGATTGAAGAAATTATCGATGAAATGTATCTTGATTGCGAAGATGACGAAATAAGTAATGTCGATGCGCTCAGAATGATTGTGTATTTTCAGGATGATTGGGAGTACCGAATTAACTTATTCGAGCCATTAAGGGCGAAAGCAATTTTAGACTCCAGAGTTGAAAAAAAGGTTTTCGTCTGCAAAGATGGACCTATTTCATGGCATGAAAAGAATGAAAATGATAATGACTATTTTTTTACAGAGAGCGGTAGATTTGTCTTGTCGAATCAAGCGCGTGTATTAAAAAAAGTTGTGAACATTTTATCAGATGAAGCGGTATATATAGTGCTTACTTCAGATGGAAAAAAGACAATTACACTTCCACAGTAGATCAATTTAATTTGATCAGGCACCCCTCGAGGGTGCCTTTTTTCTGTGTTTCATAATCAAAAAACCACCGTCTCCCAAAGGTGGTTATTTGACAGATAAGCTCTCAACTTATGCGTGTAAGCTGACTCGCAGTTAGCTTATGTTCAACAAAATCTAGCAAATAATGTTTGAACTATTTCTATTCTAATAGTTTATAAAGCTTATGTCAAGATTAAAATTTCATAGTTTTCCACAATTATATAAAATTGATTTAAAACCTTGAAAAAAATTGCAAAATAAGCTAAAATGGATGACAAGAAGTAGTGTGTCAAGTTTTTTATGTACTCCTAGAAATGGCGACTCTAGAGTATAGGCTATGGCAGTAATCTTCGGCGCTAAAGATTATCAACACTAATAAAAGAGGTAAATGTGAAAACTGCGAACAACAGTGGTTCCCGTGTATTCTTTACAGAGGGTGACCAGGCACTTCCTATCCCTGATTTGATCACACATCAGAAGGATTCATGGGAAGATTTTGTCAAATCCGGCCTTCGCGAGGTCTTCAACGAGTTGAACCCGATTGACGACTATACAGGCCAAAAACTATCTTTAAGATTCAAGGATTATCGTTTCGATGCTCCAAAGGAATCAGAGCAAGATGCAAAATATAATCTTGCAACTTATGAAGCTCCACTTCATGTATTAGTCGAGCTTGAAAATAAGGTGACAGGCGTTAAGAAAGAGCAAGATATTTTCTTCGGAAATTATCCTTGGATGACAGATCGTGCAACTTTTGTAATTAATGGTACAGAACGTGTCATCGTCTCTCAGCTAATTCGCTCAGCAGGTGTATTTTTCACTGCAGATGCTGTTGGCGGACGTAATTACTATGGTGCTAAGGTCATTCCTGGTCGTGGCGCTTGGCTTGAATTCGAAACATCGACATCTGGTGCGATTTATGTGAAGATCGACCGTCGTCGAAAAATTCCTGTTACAACTTTCTTGCGTGCACTCGGCATTTCAAAGAAAAATGAGATCAAGGAAGCATTTAAAGGTCTTGATGAAGGTGAAATCTCTTATATTGACGCAACATTGGAGAAAGATACTACATCTGGACGTAGTGAGGCTTTGATCGAAGTATATCGAAAACTTCGTCCTGGCGATTTAGCAACAGTCGAAAACGCAAAATCAATGATCGACCGAACATTCTTCGATTATAAGAGATATGACTATTCAAATGTTGGTCGTTTCAAGATCAATCAAAGACTTGGTTTTGATACTCCAAATACTAGCCAGTATCGCACTCTTCAGATGAAGGATTTGATCGCTATCATCGCCGAGATCATTCGTTTGAATAATACTCAAGATGCGCCTGATGACATTGATTCACTTTCGAATCGTCGCATCAAGCTAGTCGGCGAGCTCGTACAACGACAATTCCGTCTTGGTATGCTTCGTTTACAGCGTAACATCCTTGACCGCATGTCGATGGCTAGCCCTGAAGATGTCACTCCTTCACAACTAATTAACGCTCGTCCAGTTACTGCAGCAGTAAAGGAATTCTTTACTTCTTCCCAGCTTTCGCAATTGATGGATGAAACGAATCCATTCTCCGAGCTTGCACACAAGCGCCGCTTAAGCTCTATGGGTCCTGGTGGTTTGACGCGTGAACGCGCCGGTTTCGACGTACGTGATACACATCCGACACATTATGGACGTATCTGTACAGTCGAGACGCCAGAAGGTGCGAACGTTGGTCTTGTTCTAAACCTCGCGACATATGCTCATATTAATGAATACGGTTTTATTGAAGCGCCATACCGTGTTGTTAAAGATGGAAAAGTTACAGACGAAGTAGTTTATGTTGATGCTGCGGAAGAACAGAACATGATTATTGCTGATACGTCAGCAAAGCTTGATAAGAATGGAAAATTCATCGATGCACGTGTGTCCGCTCGTGTTAAGGGTGCGCCAACCCAAGTTGAATCAAGTAAAGTAACACATATCGATGCAGCTCACAAAGAAATTCTAGGTGTATCAGCATCACTTATTCCATTCGTTGAGAAGAACCGTGTCGACCGTTCTCTTATGGCCTGCGCCATGCAGAAACAGGCAGTACCTCTTCTTCGTCAAGATAACCCTATTGTGGGTACTGGTATCGAGGCCGAGGTAGCAAAGAATACTTCACAGCTTATCGTTGCAGAAGCCGCAGGCGAAGTCACAAAAGCTGATGGTGAATCTGTTGTTGTTGAATACAAAGATGGACCAAAAGAATATAAGCTAATCCACTTTGAAAAGACTAATGACGACCGTTGTTATAACCAGCGCGTAAAGGTAAGCCGTGGCCAGAAAGTTAAGAAAGGCGATACGCTTATTGAAGGTGCATCTGTCAATGATAGCGAGCTTGCACTTGGTCGTGACCTCTTAGTCGCATTCATGCCATGGCGTGGTTACAACATGGATGATGCTATCGTTATTTCAAGTCGCTTAGTCCAAGATGATACATTGACATCAATTAATATTAAGGATTACGATGTTGAAGTCCGTGAAACAAAACTCGGTCCAGAACAAGTCACTCGCGATATTCCTAATGTATCCGAGCATTCACTTCGTCACTTGGGCGACGATGGTATCGTAGTAGTAGGTTCTGAGGTTCAGAATGGTGATATTCTTGTTGGTAAAATTACTCCTAAGGGAGAACAGGAATTGAGTTCTGAGGAACGCTTGCTTCGTGCCATCTTTGGTGAAAAAGCTAAAGATGTCAGAGATACTTCTGTACGCATGAATGGCTCATCGACTGGTAAGGTCGTCGGTGTTCGTGTGTATACTCGTGAACAAGGTCACGATCTTAAAGCCGGTGTATTGATGCAGATCAAGATTTATGTTGCAGAAATGCGTAAAATTGGTGTCGGTGATAAGCTTTCAGGTCGTCATGGTAATAAAGGTGTCGTTTCTCGAGTTCTCCCTGTGGAAGATATGCCATTCATGGAAGATGGTACTCCAATCGATGTAATTCTATCACCGATGGGTGTTCCATCACGTATGAACCTAGGACAGCTTTTCGAAGTTCACTTAGGTATGGCAGCTAGAGCACTTGGATATAAGGTTGCTACGCCTTCATTTAATGGTGTTCCTGATGAAGTAATTAGTGACGAGCTAGAAAAAGCTGGTTTCAATCGCGATGGTCGTGTCCAGTTGTTCGATGGTCTCACTGGTGAGCCATTTGAAGAGCGTACTTCTGTCGGCGTGATGCACATGCTCAAGCTCCATCACATGGTTGATGATAAGATTCATGCACGTTCGACTGGTCCATACACAATGGTCACACAGCAGCCGCTTGGAGGTAAAGCTCAGAACGGTGGTCAGCGCTTTGGAGAAATGGAAGTTTGGGCACTCGAGGCTTACGGTGCAGCTACAATTCTTCAAGAGATGCTTACTATTAAGTCAGATGACGTTTACGGACGTGCGAAAGCATACGAGTCAATCATTAAGCGTTTGCCGATTGAAGGTCCAAAGCTTCCAGAAGGCTTCAACGTTCTTGTAAAAGAGCTTCAAGGCCTTGGCTTGAAAGTTGATTTGCTTGATCATGGTGAATCTACTGATGCGTCTGATGTCATCGAGAAAACATCTCGCGAAATTGAAAAGTCGCAAGATGACAGATTAATATATGAAGAACATAAGAAAGCGACCGAAAATGATCTCGACAATATATCAGATGATGATGTCATCGATGTCGCGGATGATGAAGGTATACTAATAACAGATGAGGATGGTGAAGAAATCGTCGGCGAAGATGAGGAAGACGATAGTATTACTGACCTCGGAGAGGAGTTCTAATATGCCTTGGGATGATAATTTTATCGCTGCAACCGACTTTGACTCCATTCGTTTAAGTGTTGCTTCGCAAGAAGACATCTTAAACTGGAGTAATGGTGAAGTTACAAAGCCAGAAACAATTAACTACCGTACTCAGAAACCTGAGCGTGATGGTTTATTCTGCGAAAGAATCTTTGGTCCAGTCAAAGATATTAATCCACATGATAGCAAGTTGAAAGGTGTCCGTTCTCGTGAGGCAGCTGTAGATAAGGAAGGTAACCTTGTTACGAAGTCAATTTCTCGACGTGAACGTATGGGGCATATTGCTCTAGCTGCACCTGTTGCACATATTTGGTTCATGCGTGGTACACCTTCTGCTGTATCTTTACTTCTTAACCTTACCGTGAAGAACATCGAGAAAGTTGTATACTTCGCATCTTACTTAATTGTTGACGCAAAAGATGAAGCTATCTCTGAAGAGATGAATAGCCTTGAGGCACAAACTGATGCTGCACGACAGGCAATTCGTATCCGTTACGAAGAGGCTGCAAAAGCAGAGGGCGCAGATCTAAAGAAGCTTGCAGATGAGCAAGCAAAGGAGACAGAGGATCTAGAAGCTGATTACAATACTAGAAAAGATATCCTTACTTCTCTTAAGAAGGGCGCCGTCATGTCTGAGGTTGATTATCGAAACCTCGAAGATGATTATGAAGAATACGCAAACTTGATTGACGTAATGATGGGCGCAGAGGCAATCAAGAAGATGCTTGATGAAATTGATCTTGACACAATGATCTCTGGACTTCGTGAAGAAGCTGATAAGGCAAAGGGTCAAAAAGAGAAGAAGATTATGAAGCGTCTTAAACTAATCGAAGGTATGTATTCCGCTGGAATCAAACCTTCCGACCTAGTTCTCTCTGTTATTCCTGTTATTCCTCCAGATCTACGTCCAATGATTAGCCTTCCTGGCGGCCGTTTCGCTACGTCTGACTTGAATGATTTGTATCGTCGAGTGATCAACAGAAATAACCGTCTAAAGAAATTGATTGAGCTCAATGCGCCAGAAGTCATTTGCCGTAATGAAAAGCGTATGTTACAAGAGGCGGTTGATGCTTTGATTGATAATGCTGCATCTCATGGCAATAGAACTGCAAATTCTCAGAATGGACGTCGAAAACTCAAATCACTTTCAGACCTTCTAAAAGGTAAACAAGGTCGCTTCCGCCAGAATCTTCTCGGCAAGCGTGTTGATTACTCAGGTCGTTCAGTGATTGTTGTAGGCCCAGAACTAAAGCTTAATGAATGTGGCTTGCCAAAACAAATGGCGCTTGAACTATTTAAGCCTTTTGTAATTTCATGGCTTATGGCGAATGAACATGCTGCGAATATCCGTGCGGCTACTCGTATGATTGAAGCAGGTGAAAATGTCGTTTGGGACGCACTTGATGAAGTAATCAAAGGGAAGTATGTACTTCTTAACCGTGCTCCATCGCTCCACCGTCTTTCTATCCAGGCTTTCCAACCAAAATTGATCGATGGTAAAGCAATTCAGCTTCACCCACTCGTAGCTACCGGCTTCAACGCTGACTACGATGGTGACCAAATGGCCGTACATCTTCCATTGTCAGATGATGCACAAGCAGAGGCTCGAGAATTGATGTCAGCTACAAAGAACCTTTTGAAGCCTGCTGATGGCGCTCCAGTGTTATCGATTTATCAGGATGTTGTTTTAGGTATTTATTATCTTACATATGATAAGCCAGGTACGGCTACTGATAACGTCAAACCATTTAGCTCAATTTATGAAGCGGAAATGGCTTACGATCAGGGATTAATCCATCTTCAGACACCTATTCGTGTATTTGCCAAGAAAGAAATTCGCAATACTACTCTAGGACGAGTGATTTTCAATGAGATCCTACCTGAGGATTATCCATTTGATAATTCTGTCCAGACTAGTAAACAGCTCAAGAAAGTCATGGCAAATATCTTCGATATGTACGGTGCTGATACAACGGTTAGAATTGCAGACAAACTAAAAAATCTTGCATTTGAGTACGAGACAATTGCTTCTGTTTCGACCGCAAAAGATGACTATCCTACATATCCAGAGATTCAAGATTTCATCGCGCAAGGTGATGCAAAGACTGCTTTGATTCAAGATCAGTTCGACCAAGGACTTTTGACTGAGGAGGAGCGATATAATCTTACTGTTGCAAACTGGCGAGAAATTGACGATAAAATCTCAGGTTTCCTTAAAGATAAGCTTGCAGACATGGATACGGATATTGCTGTCATGGTCAACTCTGGTGCTCGTGGTAGTGTTTCAAACATCAAGCTTGCATCTGCCGAAATTGGTATCATGGTCGATATTAATAACAACGAGATTGAGCTTCCTGTTAAATCCAGCTATAAAGAAGGTCTTAATACTCTCGAATCCTTTATCGCGACTCGAGGCGCGCGTCAAGGTCAGGTTTCTACTGCTCTTCGTACGGCTGACTCTGGTTATTTAACACGTCGTCTTGTAGATGTTGCTCAGGATGTATTTACGGTTGAAGAAGAAGTTGAAGATCCTGGATTCGATGTCCGAAAAGCTGAAGTCCACGATGCTGGTGTACAATTCTCGGCTTGGATTTCTGGTCGTTATACAGCTGCTCCTATTCCAGGTTATCTTGAGAAAGATGAACTCATTACACCTGAAATTGCTGCTCAGCTCGAAGATGATGATAAGGTCGAGTCTGTAAAGATTCAATCTATTCTTACGACAACAGCTGTGAATGGTATTCCACAAAAGGCGTACGGTATTGATATGTCAACACGAAATATCGTTGCAGCGCATCAGCCAGTGGGTGTTATTGCCGCCCAGTCACTTGGTGAGCCAGGTACTCAGCTTACACTTGATACAAAACACGGTTCTGGTGTGGCTGGTTCTGGTGCAATTGCTCGAGGTCTTCCACGTGTTGAAGAGCTCCTCGAAGCACGTTCACCAAAAGGCCAAGCTTGGGTATCCCCGATTGATGGTGTAATTGATATTACAGAGGTGGATAATCATTATATTGTCACCGTTACACCTGATTCTGGCGAAACGGAACGTATTGAACTTGATGGCCGAAAAGCAAAGGTTAAAGATGGTGCAAATGTCAAGGCTGGTGACGTCATCGCCGCTAAGCGTTTAGGTAAAGAACCGATTATTGCAGCATTCGATGGCAATGTCCAACTTGTCGATGATGCAATTATCCTTGTGGCTAATGCAGGATCACCTGTAAAGATCGAAATTCCTGGCGATGCTGAGCTCGTAGTAAAGAAGAAAGACAATGTTGCAAAGGGTGATAGAATCACTACAGGTTCTCTAAATCTTCAGGATCTTTTGAAGAATAAGGGTAAAGAAGAGACAGAACGCTATATCATGAATGACGTTCTTGCAGTTTATGCTGCACAGGGACACGAGATTTCTGCAAAACACCTTGAAATTATTGTCCGCCAGATGTTCTCAAGAGTAATGATTGATGAATCTGGTGATTCAAACTTCGTTGTAGGTGATATTGTATCTCAGGCTGCAGTCGAAAATGAAAACAAAGAGTTAATCGCAGAAGGAAAAGAGCCAGCTCAATATACACAGCTTCTTCTTGGTATTACAAAGGTGTCGATTTGGTCAGACTCATTCTTGTCTGCGGCATCATTCCAGGATACAACACGTGTACTTATCAACTCTGCTACATCAGGTAGAATTGATCATCTTCGTGGTCTAAAGGAGAATGTGATTATTGGTCGTAAAATTCCTGTCGGAACAGGAGCAATGCCTCTAATAGCATCTGATTCAGACGAAGAAACACCTTCCGATGAGGAATTTGATGAAGCCTAGTCGTTAAATCCAAACAAGCATGATAAAATGGCCCACTTTACCAGTGGGTCATTTTTTTGTATTTATGATAGAAAATCTTGCGCAAATTTTTCTTTTATGATAAAATAATATCGTATATTCTAATAATTAGAGCATACATTGCTAGACGCAAGAGTAAGTCGGAGGTTGCCAGATACCGAAGAAACTGCTCAAAAGTCTAGTTTCTGTGTTGCTCACAAAGGAAAGGAAAAAGATGCAAGTCATCATCGGCACCAAAATTGGTATGACCCAGATCATCGGTGAGGATGGGATTGTGACTCCAGTCACTATCATCCAGGCCGGCCCAGCTACTGTGACTCAGATAAAAACCGCAGAAAAAGACGGTTACAATGCAGTACAGCTCGGTTATGGTCAGGGTAAGAATCTGAGCAAGTCGGTTTCCGGCCATGCAAAAAAGGCTGGAGAAAATTTCTCTCCAAAAGTTCTTAAGGAGTTTAGGACTGAGGGAGAGCCAGAAGTAAAGGTCGGAGAGAACCTTACTGTGGACGTATTTAATCTCGGTGATAAAGTCACTGTAACAGGTACTTCCAAAGGTAAAGGCTACGCAGGTACAGTGAAACGCTGGAACTTTAATGAATCACGAAATACTCATGGTTTTAAGGGCAATATTCGTAGAGTTGGTTCTATCGGTTCCATGTATCCTCAAAAAGTATTCAAGGGCAAGAAAATGCCAGGTCGAATGGGCCACGATCAAGTGACTGTAAAGAATCTTATCGTCGCTTACGTTGATAAAGAGAACAACATAATTGGTCTCAAAGGCGCTGTCCCTGGTCCTAAAAAAGGCACCATAACAATAGAGGGAAAGGAGTAATATGGCTAATACGTTGAATAAAGACATTTTCGGTCTCTCTGTCGAGAATCATGAATTGATTAAATTAGCTTATGATGCTTATCTTGCAAACTCTCGTTCTTCTCACGCAAAGACTTTGAAACGTGGCGAAGTAAGAGGTGGCGGTAAAAAGCCATGGAAGCAAAAAGGTACTGGACGTGCTCGATTTGGTAGTACACGCAACCCTATTTGGCGTCATGGTGGCGTAGCATTTGGCCGCACAGGTGAAGAGAATTTCACGAAGAAAATCTCACGCGAAAGCAAGAAGGTTGCAATTCGTCAGGCTCTTTCAATCAAGAATAAAGAAAAAGCAATAATTCTTGCTGAAAATGAGTTGAAACAGACTGGAAAGACGAAAGACGCAGTTAATTATATTAAAGAGCTCGGTCTCGAAGGCAAAAACATTTTGGCAGTAACACATGAAAAAACGCCAGAACTTATGAAAATGACAAGCAACCTTTCTAATCTTAAATTGGTCAGAGCTACATATCTCAATGTATTTGACATTATGAATGCAGATGCTATCGTATTTAGCACTGATGCAGTAAAAGATCTTGAAACATGGTTGATCGGAAAGGAGAATGCATAATGGAAATTTTCCCAAGAGCAACCGAAAAAACCTATCGCGAGCAGGCAAAGAGAACATATGTTTTCTTAGTACCTGAAGGTACATCTAAACAATCTGTAGTAAAACTCGTAGCAGAACAGTATAAAGTAACAGTAACGGATGTCCGTATCTTGACTCGTAAGGGTAAAGCAACAAAATATAGCAAGGGTAAACATGCTTATCCCGGTACTACTTTCCGCCGTGATAAGAGATTAGCTTATGTTACCTTAAAAGAAGGTGATTCAATCAAAGTATTTGAAGACCCTGAAGAAGATAAGAAAGAAAACAAGAAAGCTGATAAAAAGGCTGACAAAAAAGAAGTAAAGGAAACTGAAGCCAAAAAATCCGCAAAGGCCGATAAAAAATCGGAAAAGAAAGGAGATAAATAATGGCTATTAAAGCTTATCGTCCAATGACTCCTGCTCAACGTCAGAAGACTACTCAGGATTTTGATAAGATTACTACACGTAAACCACTCAAATCTTTGACAAAGGCAAAGAAACAGCAGGCTGGTAAAAATAACCAGGGACGTATCACAGTTCGTCACCGTGGTGGCGGTGTAAAACGTCATTATCGTATTCTTACACATAATCTACCAAAGAACCTCACTCTTACAGTGATGGAAATTGAATACGATCCAAATCGTTCAGCACGTATTGCACGTGTAAAAGATCAGAATGATAATTATTATTATGTTATCGCTGATCAGAATATGGAAAAAGGTAGCAAGTTCTCCACTGGAGATGAAGTTGCAGTCGAAAATTCCAATAGACTTCCACTTGAGAATATCCCAGTCGGTACATTTGTCTATGCAATTGAATTGACTCCAGGCCGTGGTGCACAGATGGTTCGTGCGGCTGGAAGCTCAGCGCAATTAATGGCAAAGGAAGATGGTTACGCTACATTGAAAATGCCATCTGGTGAATTTCGTAAAGTATTAAGTACATGCCAAGCATCGGTTGGTGCTGTTGGAAACGAACAACACCAAAATATCAAAATTGGTGCTGCAGGCCGAACGCGTCGTAAAGGTATTCGTCCTACGGTTCGTGGTGTTGTGATGAACGCTACAGATCACCCTCACGGTGGTGGTGACGGTGGACGTCATGGTTCTGGTAAAGCACCTCGTACACCATGGGGTCAGCTCACACTTGGCTACCGTACTCGTCATAATAAGAAAACTAATAAAATGATCGTGCGTAGTCGACACGAAGGAAAGAGGAAATAGGCTATGAGTAGAAGTCTAAAGAAAGGTCCTTTTGTAGATTTTAAGCTTCAGAAAAAAATTGAAGCTCTATCTTCAGATGATCGTACCGTTATCAAAACATGGGCCCGTCAATCTACCATTTCCCCAGAGATGGTCGGTCGCACAATTGCCGTTCACAACGGTAAGGTCCACGTACCTGTATTCATTAGCGAAAATATGGTTGGTCACAAACTTGGTGAGTTTGCTCCAACCCGCAAATTCCGCCGTCACGGTGGTAAGAAAGCTGCAGAAGCTGCAGCTGCGAAAGGAGGCGCATAATGTCGACTCATTTTGCAAAAGCATATATTAAAGGTATTGACAGTATGCCAAGAAAAGCAAGTATTGTTGCTAGCCTAGTCCGTGATCGCTATGTCGCTGACGCATTGGTTATTCTTGATAATACTCCTCGTCGTGCTGCACGCGCTGTCAAGAAAGCAATCGAGAGTGCAAATGCAAATCTTTTGAATAGTGGTATTTCCATTGATCCAAAAACAATTCGCATTTCTCGCATTTCTGTCACAGCTGGTACACGCATGCGCCGTTATGTTCCAGCATCAAGAGGACGCGCATTACCTTTCGAGAAAATTTCTTCAAACATCTTTGTCGAAGTTGCTGGAGAAGAAAAAGTAAAAGCTGCTTCTAAGAAGGAGGAAAAGTAATGGGACAGAAAGTTAACCCAGGATCATTCCGTCTTCAAATCAGCAAAGATTGGTCTTCAAAATGGTTTACTAAGAAGGCAAATTTCAAAGAATGGCTGGTTGAAGATTCAAAGATTCGCGAAACAATTGAAAATCGTTTCAAGGCACGTCCAACGATTGCAAAAATTAATATCGAGCGCAGCTCTAATCTTATTACTATTACTATTCACACTGCAAAAGCAGGTGCTGTAATCGGAAAACAGGGTGCAGGTATTAATGAGCTAAAGAAAGATCTTGAAAAGTTCACATCTCAGCCTGTACGTCTTAACGTCGAAGAGATAAAGAAGCCAGAGCTCAATGCTAAGTTGGTCGCTGAGAACATTGGTTTCCAGCTTGGAAAGCGTATGAATTTCCGACGCGCAGTCAAAATGGCTTGTCAATCTACCATGACTGCTGGTGCTAAGGGTGTCCGCATCGAAGTTGCTGGACGTCTAAATGGTGCTGAAATGTCACGTCGTGAAAAGTTTATTGAGGGATCTGTTCCTCTACATACGCTTCGTGCAGATATCGACTTTTATTGTCATCATGCACCTACTACAGCTGGTATCGTCGGTGTAAAAGTATGGATTTATAAGGGGGAGAAGTAATCATGGCTATCTTATTACCTAGAAAAACTGCTCACCGAAAGGTTCGTATCGGAAAAAACGAAGGCAACGCAACCCGTTGTAATTCTGTTGACTTCGGTGATTATGGCTTGATGTCGTTAGACAATGAACGTGTTAATTCAAAGCAGATTGAGGCAGCACGTCAAGCAATTACACGCTACATTAAGCGTGGTGGTAAAATTTGGATTCGAATTTTCCCACATACACCTGTCACTAAAAAGCCTCTCGATGTTAAAATGGGTGGTGGTAAAGGTGAACCACAGTTCTTTGTAGCAAAAGTAAAAGCTGGAACTGTCATGTTTGAGATTGGTGATGTTACAGATGAACAGGCAAAGGAAGCTCTTCGCCTAGCATCTCACAAATTACCTGTCCGATGTAAGATTATTAAGAAAGAGGAGTTTTAATTATGGCTAAAACACTTATTGGCCTGGTTTCGTCCGATAAACGTGACAAAACTATCACAGTGTCTATTGCCAATCGTGAAACTCATCCTCTCTATCGTAAGCAATTTACAAATACGCGTAAATATACTGCACATGATGAGAAAAATGAGGCTCACGTTGGTGATAAAGTCGAAATCGTTGCCTGCCGTCCTTTCTCAAAGACCGTCTGCTATAACCTAGTAAAAGTTCTTGAGAAATCTCACGACACAATCACTTTGAAAGAAGATGTTAATGAAGTTGAAATGCCCGAAAAGGTTGGCGCAGATGAATCAGCCGACAAAATGGAAACTTCTTCAACTGAGGAAACAAAGGAGTAAATATGATCCAACAGGAAACTAGATTAAAAGTTGCTGATAACAGCGGCGCCAAAGAACTTGGTGTAATCCGTGTCCTTGGTGGAACTCGTGCAAGGTATGCGAGAGTTGGGGACATTGTTACTGCAAGTATTAAGGATGCTTCACCTACAGGTAGCGTGAAGAAAAAAGCAGTCGTCCGTGCAGTTATTGTACGCACGCGTGATCAAATTCGTCGTCCAGATGGTTCAACAATTCGATTCGACGATAATGCTGCAGTCCTAATCAATGATGATAAGACACCACGTGGAACACGTGTATTCGGACCTGTCCCTCGTGAACTTCGTGATAAAGGCTACAGCAAAATTATCAGCTTAGCTCCGGAGGTACTATAATATGGCACAGAATTTAAAGACTGGCGACACAGTAAAGATTATCTCTGGTGATAATAAAGGTAAAACCGGCAAAATCGTCAAAATGGACGTAAAGGGTCACAAGGCTTTCATCGAAGGTATTGAAGTCCGTGAGCGTCATATGAAGAAGACTCAATTTAATCCAGCTGGTGGTAAAAAGACTATTCACGTTGGAATTGATCTCTCTAATCTCAAGAAGGAGGGCAAGTAATGTCTGACTATATTCCAAGATTAAAGGAAAAGTATAACAAAGAGATTGTTAAAACTTTGCAAAAAGAATTAAATCTCGAGAACGTTAACCAAGTACCAAAGCTAGAGAAAATTATCGTTTCATCTGGTGTTGGCAAAAAGCGTGATGACAAGAAATTTACTGAAACAGTTGATCTTACACTTTCAAAGATTACTGGACAAGCAACAACATCGCGTCTTGCAAAGAAATCAATTGCTACCTTCAAAATTCGTAAAGGAATGGGTGCACCAATTGGTTACCTTACAACTCTTCGCGGCGTAAAAATGTATGAATTTGCAGATCGTTTAATTAACATTGCATTGCCACATGTACGTGATTTTCACGGTGTATCACTTAAAAGCTTCGATGCTCAAGGCAACTATAGCCTCGGCCTTAAAGAACAGACAGTTTTCCCTGAAATTACATTCGAAGACGCACAGGTCTTACACGGACTTGAAATTACATTTATTATTAAAAACGGATCTCAAGAAGGGAGTACCAGATTGTTAGAGCTCTTTGGAATGCCGTTTGAGAAAAAGGAGGATAAGTAATGGCTAAGAAATCAGCTGTCCTTCGCGACATCAAACGTCAGAAGATGTACGACAAATATAAAGATAAACGTGCTGCACTAAAAGCGGCTGGTGACCTCGAGGGTCTCCAGAAGCTTCCACGTAACTCTAGTCCAACAAGACTAAAGAACCGCGATCTATTAGATGGTCGTCCACGTGGATACATGCGCAGATTTGGTCTATCTCGTATTAATTTCCGTGAAAAAGCAAGCAAGGGCGAAATCCCTGGCGTAACAAAGAGTAGCTGGTAAGGAGAAAGGAGAATTATGTCACTACAATCTACTGATCAAATCGCTGACTTGATTACTCGCATCCGTAATGCTATTCTTGTTAGCAAAAATGAAGTTTCTGTACCAACTTCTAAACTAAAAGTATCTGTGATCGACGGCCTAAAAAAGGGTGGCTATATTGCAGATTATGAAATTGAAAAGTCTCATCCACGAGATATACTTCATGTTCTTATTAATAAAGAAGGTGAAGTAGCAAAGATTAACGAAATTTCAAAGGTATCAAAGCCAGGACGTCGCGTCTATACATCAGCCGACGAAATTCCAGTAATTAAATCTGGCCGTGGAATCGTTCTAATTTCTACATCTAAAGGAATTATGAGCGGTGCAGAGGCAAAGAAGTTGCGTCTCGGAGGCGAAATTCTAGTAAAAGTTTGGTAATCGAACTAAATTTTAAAACCAACCAGTAATGGTTGGTTTTTTGTTTGAAATTAATATCTAATTTACGTATTTAAATTGCTTGATTTTTTTGCAATTGTGTGATAAAATAACAAAGATATTAAACAAGGGACGATTATGAGTCGTATCGGAAAACTACCTGTAGAGATTCCTGCAGGCGTGACAATTACGGTCGGCGACAAGGAGATTACTGTCGCTGGTCCTAAAGGCACGCTTCAGGTTCCTGTTCAGGCTAATACTACCACGAAGGTAGAAGATAATAAAATCATCGTAACCCGCAAAGATGACGAGCCAGAGTCAAGAGCTTGGCACGGTCTCCAGCGAGCATTACTTAATAATGCTGTCATAGGTGTTACGTCAGGTTTTGAGAAAAAACTTGAAATTAACGGAGTTGGTTACCGTCTTTCTGGCGGTGGAAAGCAGATTGAGATGGCGCTTGGCTTTTCTCACCCTGTTAAATACACTGCACCGGATGGTATTGAACTTAAAGTCGACAAGATGGAAATCACAGTTTCTGGCTCTGATAAGCAGAAGGTTGGTCAGGTCGCTGCTGAAATCCGTGCTCTAAAGAAACCAGAGCCATACAAGGGTAAAGGCATCAAATATGTTGGTGAGCACATTATCCGTAAGGCTGGAAAGGCAGGTAAGAAATAATGAAAGCTGAATTTCGTGCAAATCGCACTCGCGCAAAAATTCACGGTACAAGTGAGAGACCTCGCCTTACCGTTCATATTAGTAATATGCATATTACAGCTCAATTAATTGATGATGATAAGAAGATTACTCTTGCTTATTCTTCAACAGTCGGAAAGAAATTAACTGGTAATATGACTGAAAAAGCAGCTGTTATTGGTAAAGAAATTGCTGAAAAAGCTAAGAAAGCCAAAGTAAAAACTGTAGTTTTTGATCGTGGATCAAAGCTATATGCAGGTCGTATGAGCGCACTTGCAGATGCTGCTCGTAAAGAAGGATTGGAGTTCTAGTATGGCAGAAAATACTAATCAACCAAAAGTAATCAATAAGTCTGGTACACTTAAGATGTCAGATGAAACTGCTGCAACTCGCAAGCAGAAAGATATTGGCGGACGCCCATTCGACCGCCGCAATAATCGACGCCGTGATCGCGTAAAGGCTGACGTTGCTCCAAAAGAATTTGATGAAGTAACGATTAATATCGATCGTGTTTCTCGTACTGTAAAAGGTGGACGCCGTATGCGCTTCAAAGCACTTGTTGTTGTTGGAAATCACAAAAACAAGATCGGTGTTGGCGTAGCAAAAGGTGGCGATGTTACTGCTGCTGTTCAAAAAGCTGCTACTAAGGCCAAGAAAAACATCGTTGAATTTTACTTGGATGGTGAAACAATTTGTCACGAAGTTGAATCAAAGGTAACTGGGGCTCATGTCTTATTGAAGCCAGCAGCTCCTGGTACAGGTATTATCGCGGGTGGTGTTGTAAGATCGATTATTGGTCTTACAGGGGTAAAGAATCTTATTTCAAAGAGCTTAGGTTCGACAAATAAGGTAAATATCGCTTATGCAGTCGTCGAAGGCCTTCGTCAACAGGTCCCACGCAAAGAATGGGCAACAACGAAGACGAAATCTGCTACAGATAAGAAATCTTCTGCGAAGAAGCCTGCAGCTAAGAAGGAGACTAAGTAATGAAATATAATGATCTTATTGTAGAAAAAAATACTCGTCCTAATCGCAAAGGTCGTGGTATCTCTGCTGGACAGGGAAAGACTGCTGGACGTGGTACTAAGGGTCAAAAAGCTCGTACTGGTCATCGAAAAATGCCAGCCGGATTCATGGGCGGACAGCGTGCAATTATGCAAGCAGTTCCAAAACTAAAAGGTTTTAAATCAATCCATCCAAAAGCTGAGATTGTCTATACCGACCGCTTAAATGATTTGACTGGTAATGTAGATAATTTTGTACTTTTTGAAGCTGGATTAATCTCTACTCCATTCACTAAAGTAAAAGTTATTTCACGTGGCGAAGTTACAGCTAAAATTGATCTTTCCACTCAATTTGCTTCAAGCTCTGCTGTCGAGTTTATTAAAAAGGCTGGCGGTAGCTTCAAGAAAGCTGATATTCCTGCTCGAAAGGTTTCAGAGGATAGTCGTAAGAGTGAAAAATCCGATAAGTAATAATTAGCTTATCTCAATAAAAGCCTCCATAGAGAGGCTTTTTTTGATTTTTATCTATTTTTCTTCGCAAATCTGATAAATCTATGATATTATAGATAAAGAAAGAAGAGTTATATGCATTTCAAGACTATTTTTAAATCATTTTTGAATAAAGACATGCGCAAACGTATACTCATTGTGCTTGGTATTTTTCTTGCTTACCGTTTTCTCGCTCATGTTCCAGTACCACTTGGTGATGCGAACACTTTTAAGGAAGCAGTTGAAAATCTAGTCTCGAAATCCGATTTTAGTAATTTCTTGAATTTAATTTCTGGTGGCGGACTTACCTCTCTTTCAATTATTCTTGTAGGTTTATCTCCCTTTATTACATCTTCAATCGTTGTTCAACTCATTACGAAAGCTATACCGAAGCTTGAAGAGTTATCACAAGATGGTGAGACTGGTCGTCGTAAAATTAACCAATGGACGCGTCGTCTCACTATACCTCTAGCTATTGTCCAGTCTATTGCGTATATTTTCATCTTAAGAGAGTCAGCCCTTGCAAATACAACTACTGATATTACGCTGTCTTCCGGCCAATGGATTTTAGCCGTTACATCTATGACAGCCGGTTCAGTTATTCTAATGTGGCTTGGCGAACTTATGACTGAGCAAGGCATCGGAAATGGTATATCTATGATTATTTTTGCATCTATTATCTCTCAGTTGCCTACTACATTAGCTTCACTAGGAACTACATTATTTAATACTAGTGAAGGTACATTATCTCTCTTTGGCTGGTTCAATTTGCCTGTAAATCCTACTGCATTTTGGATTATTCTTGGATTTGCTGTCGCACTTCTTGTCGTGATTTACTTCCTTGTAAAACTAAACGAAGCGCAGCGTATTATTACTATAAATTATGCAAAGCGCGTTCACGGTAATAGTAGTTACGGAGGAATTAAATCTATTCTCCCAATTAAATTGATTGCAGCCGGTGTTATTCCTGTTATCTTTGCGACTTCATTCTTGGCGCTTCCATCCTTAATTGGACAGCTTATTCAATCATTTGATCCTGGAAATAGCTTTGGGCAAACTTTGACGACTTTGTTTACTGCTCCTTCAGCTCAAAATTTTTCAGCTATGTATCCTAATGGTATTACAGCGCAGTGGTTCCTTTATCCTGCAATGTATTTTGTTTTGGTTGTGTTATTTACCTATTTTTATACGTCAATCATCTTCAATACAAACGAAATAGCTGACAACTTACAGAAGCAGGGCGGCTTTATCGAAGGCGTCCGTCCTGGTATCACTACGGCAAATTATCTTTCGAAAGTAGTAAATCGACTAAATCTCTTTGGAGCATTTGCGCTCGGTGTAATTGCGATGTTGCCTTTTATCACAGATTATGTCTTTATTATGACCTTAGGATACCCGATTGGCTTATCTATCTCTGGAACTGGGCTATTAATTGTCGTTACAGTAGCACTAGAAAGTCTTCGACAGCTTGATTCGCGAGCTTTGATGATAACTTACGACGATTACAAGTAAAGGGGAAATATGGCATTGAAGATAAACTGGAAGAAGAAACTTCCGCAAATTATAACAGGCGTGATAGTGCTTATGCTTGCTACTTTTATAATTCGTGTTGCTATATGGGAGGCAGATTATTATAGTCGAATGGAGGGTTCAGAACGTAAAATTGTTGATAGTAGTACTTCTGTGCCTGATTCCGTTGAGGACGTTGATGAGACAAACGTGGATGAATTTATGAAAGCTGCGCATCAGGTAGCGGCTGATCGTCCTAGATTTCTGTCGATTGAAAAACTCAGTATTGACAGAGCTCGTATCTTTGAGACTGGCGTAAATGTTAATGGACAGATGCAGACACCAGTGAATATCTTTGATGTTGGATGGTATCGCGGATCAGATAAGCCGGGATTTGGTGGGACAGCTGTAATTGATGGACATAATGGAGGTCCGACTATGGAGGGTGTTTTCAAACATCTTCCTGAGTTGTCGCAAGATGACATTATCCTTATTGAACGGGGTGACGGAAAGTTTTTTCGCTATAAAGTAGTTGAAAATGTCACAGTTTCTCTTAATGATGCTGATTCCTATATGAAAAATGCATTCATTTCTCCTGTGGTCGGGAAAGAATCTTTGACTCTTATTACCTGTACTGGTGAATGGTCTCAAGTTCAGCAGACATACCTTTCGCGACAGTTTGTACGTGCTGTTCTTGTAGAAAATGAGACAAATTTTAAAGAAACTAAAATAATTAACGAACTCGAAGAGAATAGAAAAAAGAAAGAAGAAGAGGAAAAGCAAAAAGCGATAGAAGAAGCTGTTGAAGCTGAAATCCGTCGACGTCAGGCCGAAGAAGATGAGAAGAATGATTCTACTATAATTCGAGGTCAATAATTAAAAAAGTATTTACTTTATTTTATGTTCGTGATAAAATAAAGAAGTAATTTATGGCTAGTCAAAAGGAAGTGATAGAACTCACCGGCAAAGTCGTTGAGGCTTTACCTAATACCCAATTTCGGGTTGAACTCGAGAATGGTCATATTATTATTGCCCATATGAGCGGAAAAATGCGTAAAAACTATATTCGTCTCGTACCGGGTGATAAGGTGAAGGTTGAGTTGACCCCTTATGATCTCACGAAGGGGCGCATCAGTTTTCGCCTAAAAGATTAATATTAACTGTTGTAAAAATTACAACAATTCTGAGTAGCGATTCATCTTTTGAACTATTCAATTTAAGTTTATTTTATTTAAGTCTTCCCGACTAGCCAGAATAAGATATGACATAAATTAAATAATTCGAGTGATCTTGCGAAGAATTGTAAAAAATCTTTACAACTACTAATAAGGAAAGGATTTTGACACTTATGAAAGTACGTGCAAGTGTTAAAAAAATCTCCCCTGATGACATCATCGTTCGCAGAAAAGGCGTTCTTCGTGTCATCAATAAGAAGAAACCTAAGAATAAGCAAAGGCAGGGTTAAGCATGGCAAGAATTGCGAGTGTTGTTATCCCTAACGATAAACAGGTATGGATTGCTCTTACCTATGTTTACGGTATTGGACGCACAACATCAAAGGCCATCCTTGCGGAGGCTAAAATAGAGCCTACCACTCGGGTGAAAGATCTCACCGAGGCTGAGGAACAAAAAATCAATGATATTATTTCAAATAAATATCATGTTGAAGGTGATCTCAGACGCCTCGTGACAAATAATATTAAACGCATCAAGGATATTAATTCCTATAAGGGACTTCGCCATAAGGCAAAGTTACCAGTCAACGGACAGCGTACTCGTACGAACGCACGCACTCGTAAAGGTAAAGCTATCGCAGTTGGTGGTGCACAACCAAAGGCAGCAAGTAAGACATAGGAAAGGAGTAAAAAATGGCAGAAGAAGAAATTAAGAAAACTGAAGCTGTTGAAGCTCCTGCTGAAGCTACAAAGGCTGAAGCAACTGAAGAAGCTCCAAAAGCTGCAAGCAAAAGGTCGAAGAAGGGCAAACGAGTCGTTACTTCCGGCCAAATGCATATTCAAGCAACATTTAACAATACAATTATCAGCTTTTCTGATAAAAAAGGCGAAGTACTTTCTAGTTCTTCCGCTGGAGCAAATGGCTTCCGTGGTAGCAAGAAAGGTACTGCATATGCAGCACAAATCGCCGCAGAGAAGGCTGCTGAAATCGTGAAGAAAGATCACGGCATGAATAGCGTAGATGTCTACGTAAAAGGTATCGGTCTTGGTCGTGATAGCGCTATTCGCGCAGTTTCAGCTGTAGGAATGAAAATTGACAGTATCACCGATTTGACTCCAATTGCTCACGGTGGTGTCCGTCCTAAGGGAGAAAGGAAACCATAATGGCAAGAGATAAATCACCTATTGTTAAACAAAGCCGTCGCGAGGGCTATGCTCTTGCACCAAAAGCTCAGAAGGTAATGGCTAAAAAGACTGGTATCCCAGGTCAGCACTCAGACATGCGCGTCCGTGGTGGAAGTCTTTACCTTACGCAACTTCGCGAAAAACAGAAAGTTCGTCGCATCTATGGTCTTTTGGAAAAACAATTTGCTAAATTGATGAAAGAAGCACAACGCGCTGAAGGTCTTACAGGCGAGAACCTCCTTCAATTCCTAGAGAGACGCGTTGATAACGTTGTTTATCGTGCAGGTTTTGCTACGACTCGACGTGGTGCTCGTCAATTAGTATCACACGGCCACTTCATTCTGAATGGAAAGAGAATCGATATTCCTTCAATCAGATTGAAGCCAGGAGATGTACTCGAAGTACGTTCTAAATCTCAGAAATCACAATATTTCAAAAATTTGGAACAAATCATCGGTGCAGCAGGTCAAAATACCGTATCTTGGATTAAGGCTGATGGTAAGAAGATGAAAATCGAAGTAACCGGTTTGCCAAAGCGCGAAGAAGCAGAGGCGGGCATTAACGAACAATTAATCGTTGAGTACTACTCACGCTAAGGAGGAAGAACAATTTATGACTACTAAAGTTATTCACGAAGCAAACCTTGCAGAGGTGAATGATCTCGGTGAGAATAGTGCCGAATTTGTTATCCGTCCATTGTATTATGGCTACGGTAATACACTTGGTAACTCTCTCCGACGTGTTCTCCTTTCAAGTATCAAAGGTGCTGCGATTACATCATTTAGCATCGAAGGTACAACGCATGAATATACAGCAATTCCTGGTATTCGCGAAGATGTCGTTGATATCATGTTGAACCTCAAGAATATCAGAATCAAATCTCATTCTGATGCTCCAGTCGAACTTTATCTAGAGATAAAGGGTTCAGATCAATCTGAAAAAGAGGGAGATAAGAGGGTAATTGCTGGAGACATTAAGCTTCCAGCTGAAGTCGAGATTGCAAATCCAAATCAGGTCATTTGTCACATCGACGATCCAAAATTCGTTCTCAAAATGCACTTGATCTGCGACACAGGTCGTGGCTATCTAACGATCGATAAATCAGGTGAGGAACGTATTCGTCCAGATATGATTGCACTTGATGCTGTATTTTCTCCTGTACTACGCGTACGCTACAAAGTCGAGAATACTCGTGTCGGACAGGATACAAATTTGCAACAGCTTACACTTTCTATCGATACCGATGGTACAATGACCCCTCGTGAGGCATTTGAAGAAGCAGCAGCTATTCTAGTAAACCAGTACACAGCATTGGCTGGTAGTACAACGGTCGAAACTGCTCCTGCTCCCGGTAATAATGCCGAGGAAGAAGACACAGGTCTTATGCTTCCAATCGAAGAACTTGGCCTTTCTGCAAGAACTGCAAATGCATTGACGAATAATGACATTAAAACTGTTCGTGATCTCGTCATGCTTTCAGATTCAGATTTGAAAGATCTAAAAGGATTCGGTGCAAAAGCATTGGACGAAGTTAAAGAAAAGATAACGGAGTTAAATATTTAATATGCATCGCCACGGATATAAAGGCCGTAAATTCGGCCGTAAAACCGACCAGAGGAGAGCTCTTACTCGTGGGCTGATGTGCTCCCTGATCGAACATCAATCTATTACAACTACAACTGCTCGTGCGAAAGAAATTCGCCGTGATGTTGAAAAATTAGTCACAATCGCAAAGAAAGGTGGCTTAGCAAATCGCCGTCTTTTGATTTCTCGTCTCAATAGCATTGAGATCGCAGATCTTTTAATGGATAAGATTGCTCCACAGATCAAGCGAAATTCTGGCTATCTAAGAATCACATCGGCAGGTTACCGTAAAGGTGACAATACTGAGCTTTCAGAAATTTCTTTCGTCGACGACATCGAAATTAAGGAGGACAAGTAATGAAAACTTATTCTCAAAAAAGTTCAGAAATTAAGCGTGAATGGTATTTGATCGATGCAAAGTCTATGCCACTTGGCAAGCTTGCAGTCGTCATTGCTGATAAATTAATGGGAAAGTCAAAAGTAACATATACACCGCACACAGATAATGGTGACTACGTTGTTGTTGTCAATGCTAAGGATATTATTGTTACTGGTAATAAGATGGTTGACAAATCATATTATCGCCATAGCGGTTTTCCTGGTGGATTGAAGGAACTTTCACTTGCTGAAGTGATCGAAAAAGATCCTTCGTATGCTATTCGAGAAGCTGTCAAAGGCATGCTTCCTAAAAATAAGCTTGCTGCGGATCGAATGGCTCGATTGCGTGTATTTGATGGCGCAGAACACACCCATACAGCGCAGAATCCAAAGGAGATAAAGTAATATGGCTAAAGATACCTATAAATATGGACTCGGCCGTCGAAAGGCTGCGACAGCACGTGCTCGTCTTTACAAAGGCAAAGGCAATATCACAATCAATGATAAGCCAGCACTTGAATATTTGTCCGGAGATAAGTCAAAATTAGCAGAGATTACGGACCCTCTAGCACTTACACAGAAGCAAAAAGAATATGATATCACTATTCTTGTATCTGGTGGTGGTCTAGCTGGTCAAGTAGATGCTATTAAATTAGCAATCTCAAAAGCTTTGACAACTGATGCTCCTGATTTGCGTCCAGTATTAAAGAAGGCTGGATTCATCAAGCGTGATCCAAGAGAGAAAGAACGTAAAAAATACGGCCTTCGCTCCGCACGCAAAAAAGAGCAGTTCTCGAAGCGTTAATTTGTACAAAATATTTTACAAATCAACGTTGTCAGGACAAAAGAAAAGGACCTCAACAGGGTCCTTTTTGGTGTGTGGTAAATGAAAACTAATTTAATTTCAAAATAGCAAGATCTTCATAAATGTTTCCATTCGAATCGTGGAAATAATTATGTTCTCCATCACCCTTGAAGTATAATGCTTCTGAAGGTAATAATTCATAGCTTCTGCCAGACTTCCAGAGGTCATATGCTATTTCGGCAGCTTGCTTACTTCGATCTGATGCATGCTCAGCAGGAACAGTATATTGGCTACCAATATAGATATTACTTCTCAAATTATTCGGAAACATCGGATTATCAATTCGATGAAGCACTGTTAATCCAACGCATATTTTTTCACCAAGAGAAATAGAACTTAAGCCAGCTTCGGCTTCAATTAGTCTAGCAAGAAGATCGATATCTTCGTCTTTTTTCAAGATACGTATTGGATATATTTCAATCTCTGCTAATTCAGACTTGACGTCAGATGATTCGAAATCTATTTGATTTTTATCTATGTCAATATTGATTTCGCGTATAATTTCAATTTCTGGTGAACTGATATTAGCCTCGGTATTTTTTGGAAATACAAAGATAAACAAAAATAATATAACAAGAAAAATTATACCCTGAGAAATAATAAACTTTATTTTATTATTCATTTAACACTCTCCTTTTAATTTACTCCCACACCCAAATAATAATTATAGCATACTATTCAATAAAAGTCAATACTTCAAGAGGTTAAAGTGTGATATAATATAAAATATTGGGCCTATAGCTCAGTTGATAGAGCGCCACATTCGCATTGTGGAGGTCGTGGGTTTAAGTCCCACTAGGTCCACCAGTCTAGACTTCAAATCCGCTTGTATTTAGGCGGATTTTTGTTGACATGAGCAACGATTAATATTAAACTAAAATTAAACTTATAGTTTGCACATTAAGGAGGACAGAGTATGGAAAATTATGCTAAAAATATTTCTGACCAAGAAATAAGTTTCAAACGAAGATATATTATATTGCCCAAGCCTGAAACAGTCACTAAAAAAATAGAGGCTGAATATATTTGTCTTAAAAATCAATTCGATAACGAAAGGTCTAATATTATACCATTTCGAACTAAAAAATCTAACCAACCAAACGCAGTTATCGAGGAGATTGAGAGAAAAATGAAACCAACGATCAGCCCCGTAATTGTTTTTCTATATTGCTTTTTAGTCGTCGTGGTTATCCGTAATATTTACCTCCTATGTAAAAGGCCCTAGTAGCGTGCCGGAAGGCCTGCAGATTATCGCAGGCCTTTTTCTTGTGTAGAACTATTTTTCTGAAGGGAGAGGATACCTTTGAGCGAGATTTTTTACTTCTTCACGGATCGAGTTTAGTTCGTTCATAATAGATTTGTCCTGTAATTTTTCCTCGTCATCACCTGTCTTTTTGCAGATATCGGCAACCTTTTTCATCCAATCAGCCAGCAATACCATCTCGTCTTCACCTAGACCGCGAGTAGTAATAGCCGGCGTCCCTAAACGTACTCCTGAAGGATGGAAAGCTGCTGCTTTATCTGTTGGTATTGCATTCGCATTCAAAGTTAAGCCTACAAGATCAAGAGCTTTTTCATAGATTTTCCCAGAAAAACCGAAGCTTTCTTTGACATTTACGAGAATTAAATGATTTTCAGTTCCGCCACCTTGTAAAATAAAACCTCGTCTCAATAGCTCAGCTGCCAATTTCTTTGCATTCTTTACTATATTTCGTGCATAATCTTTGAACTCTGGCTCCAGAGCCTCACCGAATGCAACAGCTTTCGCGGCAACAATATGCTCAAGCGGACCACCTTGTGTACCAGGAAATACCGCACGATCGATTAAAATCGGTATATTTTCTAAGGTTTTTTCAGGCTTCTTTAGTGGAGAGGCTACGTTTCCTTTAGATAAGATTAATCCACCTCTAGGGCCACGTAGAGTTTTATGTGTAGTCGTGGTCATCACATGGAAGCCATGGTCGAGTGGATTAGGATGAATTCCGCCGGCAATTAAGCCTGCAACATGAGCCATATCAGCCATTAGTAATATGTCTTGACCCGATTTTTCTTTTACTTTTTCTGCAATTTTTGCCACTCGATCAAAATCAGGTATTTTCATGAAAGCAGAATAACCTACGAGGATAATTTTTGGGAGCTCTGTTAACGCAAGTTCTTCCATCTTATCATAATCTATATCGCCATCTTCAGTGGTACCATAAGCGATAAAATTATATATTTTTGCACTGCGAGTTACTGGCGAACCATGTGTAAGATGGCCGCCGTGTGCTAGACTCATTGCAAGGATCTTATCTCCTGGCTCACACCAAGCAAAATATACTGCCTCATTAGCATTTGCACCAGAATGTGGCTGAACATTGGCGTGATCGGCATGGAATAGACGCATTGCACGAGAAATTGCGAGTCTTTCTATTCTGTCGACATTGACTTGACCACCATAATATCGATAATTTGGGAAGATTTTCGTGGAAATTGAATTTTCGTCTGCGATATTTTCGTAGGAGTCTATTTCTGTAAAATACGGATAGCCTTCAGAATATTTGTTTGTTAATACCGATCCCATTGCTTGGAGAACGTTTTTAGATACATAGTTTTCGCTCGGAATCAATTCTAGACCTTCACTTTGACGTAATAGCTCCTCATTAATTAAACTAAAAATAGGGTCATTATTTTTTGATATCATGTTTACCTCCAATTATTTCTTTATGTAGCAAGAAATGACGTAGTTTAAATCATTTTCCTCTCCTTGTTGTATAATCTTTTTATCATAAAGCTTTTTGTCAAATTTCGGGAAGAATACGTCAGATTTTTTATCTTCTGCTTCTATTTCGGTGAGATAAATCTTATCGCAGTATGGTAACATTTTCGAATAAATTGAAGCTCCACCAATCACGAAATATTCTGTCGAGTCATCTTTTCTCTCTGAAATAAACTTCTCGAGGTCAGAAACATGGGCGACATCATCTGGAAGGGAATTGGAGGATCGAGAGATGACATAGTGTTTGCGGCCAGGTAAGAGACCAGGTAATGATTCATAAGTCTTTCTTCCCATCACTATTGGATGCTGCATTGTAGTTTTTTTGAAAAATGCAAGATCGTTTGATAAATGCCAGATCAAGCCATTATTCTTGCCTAGCTCTCTGTTTTTTCCGACTGCAGCAATAATAGAAAAACTCATATTTTCCTTCCTAATTAAGCCGATACAGGCATTGAAATTTTACCTAGATGGTTATAATTCATCAATCTAATATCTTTTAATTCTTTAGAATTATCAAATTCGAAGAAATCTTTCACATCTGGATTAATCCATAATTCTGGTGCTGGTGGCAAATCAAGCCCAACCGATCGAAGGTCGTTTCGTCGTTTCAGTTGCTCGCGGATGCCATCTAATTGGTTTTCGTAAATATGAGCATCATTTGTTACGAAAGTCATTTTGCCCGGCTTTACATCTAGACAATGTGCAATTAGATAGCATAGTGTAGCATACTGCGTGACATTAAATGGTAAACCGAGTGGAATATCAGATGACCGTGAATTTACTAGTACATTGAGACGACCATCTGTAATATTCCATTCACTATTCCAAACACAACTTGGTAATGCCGCAGTCTCAAGAAATTCATTCTGCCAAAGAGACATCACCATGCGACGGTTATGTGGGTCTTCTCTTAGGGTTTCGATCAAACTTTGAGTGAGCTGATATCTGTTCGTAATCCAACCGTAAGCGGTTCCGATAGTATGAGTAAAATCTTCTTTCAGCCCTTTTTCTTTGTATAGTTTCTTGAAGTCTTTGCCCATATATTTTCCGTCTTCTGGAAGTTCCCACTCATCCCAGATTTTTATACCTCTGTCATGAAGCCAGCGGACATCGTTGCTCTGAACTTGATAGATCCAAAGCATCTCAAGGACTGCGGTCTTAAAGGCCACTAGTTTTGAGGTCAGGATAGGAAATTCTTCTTCCAAGTCAAAGGTTAGCACTTGATGCGGCAGACGAATAGTAGTAACAGGATTGACGGTTTGCGCATAGTGATTCGGCATATTCGTACCAGTCTTTTTTGCCATTTTTTTCTGCAATACTGCAGGATTATTGCTCACCCGTTCTCCATAGATCAATACTCTTTCGCATAAATCAAGGTATTGATCATCAAATTTAGTCATATATACCTCCGTTTTATTTATTATATCAAATTCAATTTAAATTTAAGAAAAATCCCCTGAATAATATCAGGGGACTAATGGGGCGAGTGTTATAAATTGCGTGGCCAGAATGAAAACCATGGCCTTCCGACAGAAGTAGTTCCTTTGTAGAGAAAATCTTCGGATATTTGAGTAATCGCAGGATCGAACCGATTCTTTTCGAAAAAAGTCCAGTGAAGATGTCTTGCCCAGACATCAGTACAATTACCAGTTCCAATCTCCTTGGCAAATCTTACATCTTGTTCTGAGGGTGGATTTTTATCGTAAATATTACCCTTTATTCCATATTTCTCAAACATAATAAGTCTTGCAATAGCATCGGTTTTGTCAACCATTCTTAGCATCTGACCTAAAAAAGAAGTAAGATCTTCTGATTGATAATGATAGTCTAATACAAGGCTACGCAAAGGCTCCGGAATAGATGAATAGTATTCGAGAACGGCTTTTGATTCTTCGACCTTCTTTAGATCATGGGCTATTGAACCATCATCCGGAATATCATGAACTGTTGCTTCGCCTATATCATGACCTAATGCAACCTTCATTATGGCAAAATGGTTATATTCTTCAAACAGACGTGGGTATGCGAGAATGATTTCAGAAATTGTATTAGCTACTCTTGCGGAATGATCTAAAACTGACTCAGGGTGACGTAGAATAATTTTTTGCTTTCTGATATACTTCATTGATGTATCAGAATCATAATTCGGGTCATCTTTAATGTCAAAAGCTAACATATGTGGGCAAATATCGTCTTTACCTTTATCTCTTTCGTAATCTTTGTATACGTCTGTTATTCTAAAGTCGGATCGTAGCCATGTCGTTCTGT